>CAITBU010000156.1 GCA_903890595.1 uncultured Holophagaceae bacterium
CATCCTCTTCTGCGACCCCGAGCTGGGCAAGCTGGTGGCCGGGGACAAGCCCTCGGCCCAGAAGAGCATCATCCAGGCCACGGTCCTGGCCGCCCTCTCCGGCAAGAGCGTCGACGAGGCGTCGGACGCCGAGTCCCGGGACTCCCTGCGCAAGGAGATCAAGGACAAGCTCAACGAGCAGTTCCGCCCCCACGCCCTGAAACCCGGCGAAAAGGAAGACCCCAAGCACAAGCGGATCGCTCGGCCCATCAAGAGCGTGCTGATCGTCGACTGGGCGATCCAGCAGTGAGCCGGCGCTCTGGCACGCCCATTGCGCTGGGAAGCCCAGGGGTCCACCTTTTGACGGCCCCCGGGGGGAGCGCATGGTGAAGCGTCTGGAGAAGGTCGAGGCCGACCGCGTGCTGACCTTTGAGCAGGTGGTCACGGAGCTCATGCCCTTCATTGACACCCCGCTCCGGCTGGAGATCCAGCTGGGCCAGTCCCGGATGACCATCCGCGACCTGCTGGAACTGGAGCCCGGGTCCTTGGTGGAGCTCAAGAAGAGCGCCGGGGAGCCCATGGACGTGCTCTGCAAGGAGCGGGTCCTGCTCCGGGGTGAGGTCACGGTGCTGGAGGACAGCCTGGGGCTGCGGATCACCGAGATCGTGGACCCGGATCGCAAGGTCTAGCCTGGAACCCCTGCAGCCTGTGGCATCCTGGGAGTTCGCCATGGATGCCCCCCGACCCAGCGCCGCCCCGCCGGTCGCCCTCTGCTTGGGCGGCATGGACCCGTCAGCGGGCGCCGGCATCCTGCGGGACACCCTGGCCCTGGCCGCCCTCGGCTGCCAGGCCATGGCCGTCCCCCTGGCTGAGACCCTGCAGAACGGGTTGTCCTGCGTGCGCATCGAGCCCCCGGGCATGGACCCAGTCCTGCGCATCGAGGCCCTGGCCCCCCACCTCCTGGGGGCCTGGGGCGTGAAGGTTGGTCTCTGCGCCCTCGAGCCTGGGGCCTTCCGCCGCCTCTGTGCCACCCTCCGCCTGCTGGCTCCGCCCATCCGCATCTGGGACCCCATCCTGGCCCCCAGCGCCGGGGCCGGGCTGCACAATGGCGCCGACCTCCGCCGCATGGCCTCGGACCTCCTGCCCATGGGGGGCTGGGTGGTCTGCCCCAACCGGGGCGAGGCCGCAGCCTTCGCTGGTCTGCCCCCCGAGGCCATCCGCACCGCACCCGTGGAGGCCCTGGTGACGCCCTGGCTGGAAGCGGGGGCCGCCGCGGTCTGGCTGAAGGGCGGTCACGCCGAAGGGGACCTCGTCCAGGACCTCTGGTGCACCCCCCAGGGCCACCTGCCCCTGGAGTCCTCACCCCGCCTGCCCGGAGAGCGCCGAGGCACCGGGTGCCTCCTCTCCGCCACCTGGCTGGGCTATCGCCTGCTGGGGCACGGTGCCGAGGCCGCTGCCTGGCAGGCTGCCCGGCGCCTCCGGGCCCAGTGGCCCCTGGCCTTTGCCCCCGGTGGGACCGGGCGGCTGATGTTTGCGCCGGAACCCCGGTCGGCGGAGGCCCCGTGAACCTCGTCGAAGGCAAGGGCTTCCTCCTTACCTCTGCCCTGGATGCCCCCTGGGGCGGGTGGTCCGGGTCCCGCTTCCTGGACGAGGGCCTCGCCTCAGTCCATGCGGCTCCAGGGCGTGCCCTGGCCCGCCTCATGAACCTGACGGCCCTGCTACCCGGCGGCTTTGGCCTGATCTGGGACCACCCCCCAACCTGGATGCAGGCCCTCCCCCCCGAGGCCCGTCAGGGCTGGTGGGAGGCCATCAGCGCCATCCCGGGTCTCACCCTCCACCTGCCCCCGGAGGCGGCCCAGGGTCTACCGGGCGGAGCCTTCCGGGCCTGGGTACACGCCCCTGCCTGCCCCGAGGGGGCCGCCGGCGACCTCTGGCGCCAGGGCGTCCTGGGCTGGGTCCCCCGCCCGGATGGCCCTTGGCGGCTACCGGGCCTGGGCGTGACGGCTCCCGGCGACGAGGCCCTGCCGGGCTGGCTCTGGGGCGAGGTCACCCTGCCCTTCGGCGCCTTGCCCACCCTGGCCTCCGGCGAAGGCCTGGTGGCGGCCATGTCCGAGGCCCAGGGCGGCGCTGAGCGGGGCCTGGCTCAGCGCCTCGCTGCTGGGGCCTGGCCCGACCTGCCCTTCTCCCGGCGCTCCGTGGGCTGGCGCCTAGCCCTGGTGGGTGGGACCGAGTTCCAGCGGGCCGGCGGCTCCTGGTCTGCCGCCTTCGGCCAGCTGCGGGCCCTGCAGGCCCTCCTCCAGGAGCGCCTCCGGACACCGGTCCACCTGGGCGCAGGGGATGCCCCGGCGGCCGGGGCCTTGCTGGGCCGTCAGGCCCTCCGGGAAGGCCACCCTTGGCGGGCCAGCCTGTCCCTGCC
>CAITBU010000157.1 GCA_903890595.1 uncultured Holophagaceae bacterium
CAGCAGCAGCGGGTGCTGACGCCGACTTGGCAGCGGGAGCCCCCGCAGGTTTGGTCGCAGCAGCAGCCGTGGCCTTGGCTGCCGCCGCAGGCTTGGCCACAGGGCCAGGCTTGGCCGCTGGCTTGGTTGGCGACGCAGCAGCAGCAGCGCCAGCCGCAGGCTTCCCTGCTGCCGCTGGCTGCGCAGCTGCAGCTGCCACAACCGGCGTCGGCAACGAGGCCGGCAGCGGTGCTGGTGCTGCCACAGGGCCACTGCTCGAGGGCGCACCCTTGCCACCCGTGTTGGCCGGGCACCCCAGCACCAGGGCTAGGCCCACACTGCCCAGCAGGCCCCGGAAAAATGCCTCCGGGCGGCGCGGAGCCGTCGGTGGTGGTCCCCCAGGGAAGCCGACCAGAGTAGGTATTTTCCAGATCCTCATTTGGACAAGATGGATGCCCGGTTTACCGAACACCACAAATACCCGCTAACACTTCCTGACAATTCCTGACAATTCCTGACATTCCGGGCAAGCCGCTGTGCTCCCGCCGGTTATTGAAACCGGCGGTGGAGGTTCTGCACCGCACTGGCCAGCTCCCGGAGGTCCACGGGCTTGACGAAGTAGGCATCGGCTCCACTGCAAATGCCCTGGGTGCGATCCTCCATGGACCCCCGGGCGGTGAGCAGGATGATGCCCATGAGCGAAGAGGAAGAGGCCGAGAGGCGCCGGGCAATGGACAGGCCATCCTCACCGGGGAGGCCGATGTCGAGCACCACAACCGTGGCCCGATCGGCGGCCAGGGCCGTGTCCAGGGCCACGCCGTCCCCCACGCCGCAGGCGTCTATCCCGAAGTAACGCAGACCCACCACCAGGATGCGGCGCAGCTCCTCATCGTCCTCACAGATGACGATGGGGATGCGTTCGACGATGGCGGCTGTGGGTGTCATGGGGGGTCGGCGGCTCGGGGTTCCGTGCCCCGGGACTGGACGGAAGGCCGCTCAGGGGAGCGGCTGCCCAGGGTCCGATGCGGGAGCGTGGCCAAGGTGACAGCCACTCAGCGGGCGCACCTAGCAAAACCGACTAACACTTCCTGACGAATCCTGACATTTCCTTACACCGGGCCTCTGGCGGGCAGGGTCAAGATGAACGTGGACCCGCGCCCCAGCTGACTTTCCACGGTCAGCTCGCCACCGTGCAGGTGGGCGATCTCCTGCGCAAGATAGAGGCCCAGGCCGCTGCCGTTGACCTCCGGCAGCTGCCCTGTGCGGTAGAACCGGTCGAAGATCCGAGGGAGCACTGCGGGGGGAATGCCGATGCCGTGGTCCATCACTGCCAACCGCAGGCCCCCACTCGGCAGGCCCTCAGCGGTGACGACAATGGCACCCCCACCGGGCGAGTAGTGGATGGCATTCTCGACCAGGTTGCCCACCAGGATGGAAATCATGTTGGGATCCAGGTGGAAGACTGCGGGCAGATGCTCGAGGCGCAGCTCCACGGGATGCTTGCCTGGATCGGCGTCCACGCCCGCCAGGACGGTGTCCAGCAGCTCCCCTGGCGCCACTGCTTCCAGCGCCAGGCGCCACTGCCCGCTGCCCAGCCGATCCTGACGCAGGGCGCCATCAAGGAAGCCCAGGAGCTTCTGGACCTTGGCGCGGATGGTCGCAGCGGGGGAGGGATTCCCCGGAAGGCTGGGGCCATCCTGCAGCTCCAGCAGCTGCGCCGTGCCGTCAATGATGGCCAGGGGGGTGCGGAACTCATGGCTCACGGTCCGGATGAGGCGGCGCTGCCCTTCCATGAGCTCCTGGGCCGTCACCAGGGCCGCCTCGGCCCGCTCCTTGGCTACCGCCAGATCCACCGTCCGCTCTGCCACGAGGACATCCAGGCGCCGCTTCTCTTCCTGGGTGTTGCACAGGGTGAGCGCCAGGGCCTCGTCGCGCTCCTCCCGGATGCGGAGCAGCCGGGCCACCACGGGCAGATTCATGGCGGTGACGTGGAAATAGATGGCCAGGTCCCCGACGTGACCATTCAGCCACTCGATGCGAGGGCCCCCCATGTTTCGGGCCACGATGTAGCCCCCGAGCAGCAGCATGGGCAAGAAGGTGAACAGGTAGAAGCGAGCCGCAGTATTCCCGCGCAGCACCAGCCAGCAGGCCACGACCGCCAGGGCGGCCACCTGCACAAGGAAGATGAGCGAGAGCGGCGGCCCGAACAGGTGGTTGTAGCCCGCCAGACGGGCGGCAGCCCCCACCAGGCCGGCGATCACGCCCGCCAATGTCATGAACCGGTCCAGGCGGGGCGCGCTGTCGTGCAGGTCGACGATGGCCGAAAAGACCGGCCAGACCAGGAGCAGGAAGCCCGGAAAGCAGACCGAGAGAATCCAGTAGTCGAGTCTGGGATGTTCCGGGGCCACCAGGCCGGAAATGACACCCCCGAAGGACAACATGAAGGTGGCGGTGAGCAGGGCGTAGGAAGAATAGAGGAGGCTGACCTTGTCTTTGAGGGCGACGCCAATGGTGAAGTGGATGAGCGCCAGCAGCACCAGGAGGCCCACCCCCAGGCCGAACCAGAACTGGTCCTGCACCAGGCGCTCTGCATAGGCGGGGGGATCCCACAGGATGGGCTCTATCTCAATGGTGCCCAACGAAGCCACCCGCAGGTACAGCGTCTCCAGGCCCGACCCCGGCTCCAGGATGAAGGTGGGAAAGCGCACCGGGACCGGACGCCGCGAGAAGGGCACAACCCGACCGCTGATCTGAACCTCCCAGCGACCGTCTGGCCCCTGGCGGTAGAGGTCCGCGTGGTCCAGCAGAGCGGTGGGCACCTCCAGCCAGCGCTTCCCCTGCACTCCAGTCCAGTCCAGTTGGAGGCGCACCCACACGGCTCCGTCCTGGAAGCCGTAGGCCCCGGTGTCTGGGAGGGCGCTGAAGTCTTTGGCAGCGGTGGCGTGCACCGCTGCCACCCCCAGGCTGCGGGTGGCATCCACCAGGGCCACCGCATGGCCCCCCACCGACTGGCGCGCACCCTGGACCCGCAGGGGCTCGGCGGCCCCAGCCAGGAGGGTGGCCAGCAGCAGGAACAGGCTGAGCAGACCCGTGCGTGGCCGCAGGGTCACGAATGCATCCGCAGGTTGCCCAGGAAGGCGTAGCCTACGCCGTGGCGGGCATGGAGCGGCAGAGGCTGGGCCCCGGACTCCTTGCGCACCTTGCTGCGGAGGCGGCTGATCTGGGTCTCCAGGCGCTGCATCCCCGGCAGGTCCATGGGCAGCTGCAGGCTCCGAAGGAGGTCCAGTCGCTCGACCACCTCGCCGGGAGCCTTGGCCAGGGTCAGGAGGATGCGCAGCTCCGTGGCGGTTAGAGGGACTTGCTCCCCCGTGGGCAGCCCCAGCTGCGAGTGCAGGGGATCCAGGGTGTAGATCGCCCCCGTGGGTGCTTCCTGGGGGACCGGGCTCACCCGGCGATGCAGGTTCCGCACGGCAAAGGCCAGCTCCCGCAGGTCCACGGGCTTCACGAAGTAGACATCGGCGCCGTCCTTCAGGCCCTCCAGGCGGTCCTCTAAGGCTCCACGGGCTGTCAGCAGGATGATGCCCATGGGCGCACGGCTCGCCGCCCGCAGGCGCCGGGCGATGGAGAGGCCATCCTCCCCGGGCAGGCCGATGTCCAGCACCACCACGGTCGGCTGGTGCTGCAGCAGGACCTCGTCCAGGTCCTCGCCGGTCCGCACGCCCTTGGCATCGATGCCGAAGTGGGGCAGCCCCGCCAGCAGGATGCCCCGCAGCTCAGCATCGTCCTCGCAGACCACCAGGCGGACGTCGCTGGCAGCCACCGCAGGGACTGGGAGGGGGCCTTTGGAGTGCAGGGCTCGAGCGATGGGGGCGGTCACGGCACTCCTGCTTTCCCGCAGCTGGACCGGGGGGTGGTTGTCGTGGGGGTTGGGGTTTCGGTGCCGCAGCCGGGAGGACCGCGGGTTCTGCCAGGAAAGGATGGTCCGGAGAGCGACTGCGCACCATACGCTTGATTACTTAGTTACCCACAGGAAACAAGCCCAGAAACAGCCCCCAGCGGAATCGGCAATGGCTCAGTCCATTTCCGCTCTTCGGTCCTCGGGGCCGTTTGTCCAAGTTTTGGAACACCCGGCCCGCCCGGGCGGAAAGAAGAAGGGCTTTTGACGGGGATCAGAGGGTTGGACGGGAATAACTGCGCAGTGCCTGGAACCGCAGATTTCGCAGATAAAACGGCACCGGAAAGATTCTGGGGTTGAGCAGCACCGGCGCATGGGCACCAGGCCGGGGCGTCGCGTCTGCGCCTTTTGGGGGGCGCAGATGGGGCACCCCGAGCTGACTTCCGGCCCCGCCGGAAGCCGCCGCAGGCGGGCCCATGCAGGGTGGGTCGGCGCCCACGGAGATGCCCCCCGCTTTATCCCCAAA
>CAITBU010000158.1 GCA_903890595.1 uncultured Holophagaceae bacterium
CACGAGGGCGCTGGTGCTGTACTCGGGGTCCATCTGGTGCGATTCGCTCAGGTGGACGCCGATGGCGGCGCCGTCCAGCAGGTCCAGGAGGGGGCCGTTGGTCTCCAGGTCCGGGCAGGCGGGGTAGCCCGGCGAGTAGCGAGAGCCCTGGTAGCCCTGGGCGAAGAGGGCCTGCCCCTTGAGGTCCTTGGCCTGGATGCCCAGTTCCTGGCGGATGCGGGCGTGGAGGGCCTCGGCGTAGGCCTCCGTGAGCTCCGTGGCCAGGCCGTGGAAGGCAAAGTAGTCTGCATAGCCATCCTTGGCATAGCGCTCGGCGGCGTGGTCGGCCGCTGCTTGCCCCAGGCTCACCAGCTGCAAGGCCACCACGTCCGTGCCATCGGCCCGGAAGAAGTCCGGCAGGCAGAGGCGGCGCCCTGTGGTCTGCCGGGGGAAGGCCAGGCGGGCCAGGGTGCGGCTGGAATCCTTGGGGTCGAGGATGCAGAGGGCCTCGCCCTCGGCCCGGGCGGGGAAGTAGCCATATCGGGCCCGAGGACGGAGAACCGGGTGGTCGGCGACGAACTGCCGCCACCGGGCCAGCTGAGGCTCGGCCTTCTCCTTCAGCACGGCGGCGAAAGCAGCGTCGTCCAGGCTGCCCTGGCTGAAGCCCCAGCGGTTGCGGATGAGGGCAAACTCATCCAGCCAGGGAAAGAGCTCCTCTGGTGTGGCGCTCAGCTCCCGCACTCCCCAGAAAGGCGGTGTCGGCGGAGCGTCCTCATGCCGCACCCAGCTGCTCTGTCCCGAGGCCGACAGCGGCACCGCCGCCCCACCTCGCCTCAGTATTTTGATCTCTCCAGCCGCAGCAGCGGCTGGAGCCGGAGCCACATCGCCAGTGGTACCGGCCACCAGAGCTTGCATGTGCCGCAGCCCCTCGAAGGCGTCCTCTGCGTAGAGCACCGCTCCGCTGTAGGCCCGGCGGCAGTCCCCTTCCACGTAGTCGCGGGTGAGGGCGGCACCGCCCAGAATGACCGGGATCTTCAGGCCCCGCTCCTCCATGAGGTGCAGGCTCTCCTTCATGATCACCGTGGACTTCACCAGCAGGCCAGAGAGCCCAATGGCGTCCGCAGGCCAGGTCTCCAGCTCCTTCAAGATGGCTTCGATGGGCTGCTTGATGCCCAGATTCTTCACCTCGAAGCCGTTGTTGCTGAGGATGATGTCCACCAGGTTCTTGCCGATGTCGTGGACATCGCCCTTCACCGTGGCCAGGAGCATGCGGCCCTTCTGGTAGTTGGCATCCCGGGGTAGGCGCGGCTCGATGAGGCGGATGGCGGCCTTCATGGCCTCGGCGCTCTCCAGCACGAAGGGCAGCTGCATCTCGCCAGCGCCGAAGCGCTCACCCACCACCTTCATGGCCCCCAGCAGCACATCGTTGATGAGGAACAGCGGATCGTGATCGGCCAGGGCCTCTTCCACGTCCAGCAGGAGGGCCTGCTTGGCGCCATCCAGGATGCCGTTGCGCAGGCGCTCCAGCACCGGCAGGTCCGTGCGGGTATCGGCCACGACGGCGGTCTTGCGCCCGCTGTAGCGCGCCAGGACCTCTTTGAGCGGGTCGTAGCCCACGGCCCGGCGGTCGAAGATAAGGTCCTCGACGATGCGCCGATCCTCGGGATCGATCTTCGCCACGGGGATGACCTTCGAGGCGTTGAAGATGGCCATGTCCAGGCCGTACCGAACACCGTGGTAGAGCATCAGGGCGTTGAGGACGTGGCGGGCGGCGGGGTTCAGGCCGAAGCTCACGTTGCTGACGCCCAGGATGGTCAGGACCCCCGGCAGCTCGGCCTTGATGAGCTTCAGGGCCTCCAGGGTCTCGATGGCGGAGCCGCGGAACTCCTCCTCGCCGCTGCCCAGTGTGAAGGTGAGGGGATCGATGATGAGGTCGCCGGGATCCAGGCCGTACTCGGTCACGGCGAGGGCGTAGAGGCGGCGGGCCACCTCCAGCTTCTGCTCCCGGGACTTGGCCATGCCCCGCTCATCGATGGTGAGGGCCACCACGGCGGCGCCGTAGGTGCGGCACAGCTCCAGGACCTTGCGGGGGCGGGCATCGCCATCCTCGAAGTTGATGGAGTTCACCACGCACTTGCCCGGGCTGCGCTGGAGGGCGCGTTCGATGACGGCCACCTCCGTGCTGTCGATCATCAGGGGCAGCGAGATCTGCGTCACCAGGCGGCCCAGCAGCTCGTCGGCATCCCGCACCTCGTCCCGGCCCACGTAGGCGACGCAGAGGTCCAGCAGGTGGGCGCCTTCGCGCTGCTGCTCCTTGGCCAGGGCGATCATGCCATCCCAGTCCTCAGCGGCCAGCAGGTCGCGGAACTTCTTCGAGCCGTTGGCATTGGTGCGCTCGCCCACGATGAGGGGCCGGGGCTCCTGCTGCAGGGGCACGCTCTGGTACAGGCTGGCGGCGCAGCGCTCGGGCTTCGCCGAGCGCTGGGGGGGATTGAGCTGGCCGACCCCGGCCGCCAGAGCCCGGATGTGGTCGGGCGTCGTGCCGCAGCAGCCACCCAGGATGGCGATGCCGAACTCCTTGGCCGCATGTAGCACCTTGGGGGCAAAGGCGGCGGGGTCCAGGGGGTAGACCACCTGGCCGCCCTGGTTCTCCGGCAGGCCTGCGTTGGGCAGGCAGCTGATCAGGAAGGGGCTGCTCTCGCGGAGGGTCTGCAGGTGGGCGTGCATCTCGTCGGGACCCGTGGCGCAGTTGAGGCCCAGGACATCGATGCCCAGGGGCTCCACGCTGGTGAGCACCGCAGAGATGTCCGAACCCACCAGCAGGGTGCCCGTGGTCTCCACGGTGGCCTGAACCCAGATGGGAAGCCGGCGACGGCGGGCGGCCATGGCCTCCCGGGCGGCGCGCACGGCTACCTTGATCTGGCCCAGGTCCTGGCAGGTCTCGATGAGGATGGCGTCGGCGCCGCCCTCCAGCAGGCCGTCCATCTGCACCCGGTAGGAAGCCAGCAGGTCGCCGTAGCTCACGTGGCCCAGGGTGATGAGCTTGGTGCCGGGGCCGACGGAGCCGACCACGAAGCGGGGGCGGTCGAAGCTGCGGGCCACTTCCTTGGCGATCTGGGCGGCCTGGACGTTCAGGGCATAGGCCTTGTCCGAAAGGCCAAAGTCTGCGAGCACCAGAGGATTGGCGCCGAAGGTGTTGGTCTCCACCGCATCGGCACCGGCATTGAAGTAGCCTTCGTGGATCTCACGGATCCACTGGGGACGCCGCTCTGTAAGCAGGTCCACACAGCCTTCCAGGGCCGCATTGCCGTAGTCCTCCACCGTGGGCTTGCGGGCGAAGATCTGGGTGCCCATGCCGCCGTCCAGCAGCAGGACCTTCTCACGGAGCAGGGCGTCGAGGGTGGTCATGTCAGAGTCCGAGGTAGTCCACGACGATGTCGCCGTGCACGCAGACCTGGCAGGCGAGGCGCTGGTCCGGGGGGGCATTCAGGTTCTGCAGGAAGTCGCGCTCCTCTGGGCCGGGCGCGCTGCAGTGCTCCAGTCCTTCGGTCACTTGCACCCGGCAGGTGCCGCAGGAGCCGGTGCGGCAGCCGAAGGTGATGTCGGCACCCGCCACATCCGCCACGGCCTGCAGGGCGGTGCCTGCCGGCGCTTCCACCAGCAGGTCCTCCAGGAGGAAGTGGACCTTCACCATGTGGCCTCCGGCTTGGGCATGAGCGGGGCCACCAGCTCCACCTGGCCGAAGGGCGCTGAGAGCTGCAGACCCCGGACCCGCGGCCGGATGGCCTCGATGACTTCCTTGGCGATGTCCAGGCCTTCCTTCAGCTGGTCCTCGGCGCTGGTCCACTTGGCCATGCGGGCCAGGACGGAGAGCGGCACGTGGGCACCCGGTACCTCATTGGCCATGAACTCCGCATTGCGGCGGCTCTTGAGGGGCCAGATGCCGGCAATGATGGGAATCCCGCCCTTGCCGTCGAGGGTCTCAGCGAAGTCCAGGAAGCGGAAGAGGCTCTCGGCATCGAAGACCGGCTGAGTGATGGCCCACTGGGCGCCGGCCTCGACCTTGTAGCGGAAGCGGGCCCGCTCGCGCTCCGGGTCCTCGGCCACGGGGTTCGCACCCACCCCGATGCTGAAGGAGGTGGGCTTGCCGATGGCGGCGCCGCCCAGGTCCAGGCCCGTGTTGAGGCGCTTGAGCATGTTCACCAGGCCGATGGCGTCGATGTCAAAGACCGCGGTGGCCTGGGGGTAGGGCCCCAGCTTCGGAGGATCGCCGGTGACGGCCAGGAGGTTGCGCAGGCCGAGGCCCGCCGCGCCCAGGAGGTCGCTCTGCATGCCCAGGAGGTTCCGGTCCCGGCAGGCGTAGTGGAGGATGGTCTCCAGGCCCACCTGCTGCTCGATGATGAGGGCCGTGGCCAGGGCGGACATGCGGGCCATGGCCCGGGGGCCGTCCGGCACATTGATGGCATCGGCGCCCAGGGCCTGGCACTGGCGGGTCTTGGCCACGAGCTTGTCGTACTCCATGCCTTTGGGCGGGACCAGCTCAACGGTGTGGATGAACTCGCCCTGGGCCAGCTTGAGGCTGAAGCGGCTGCGGTAGGCGAAGGGTACCTCGGGCTGGGGCTGCTCGTGGGGCTTGAGCTCAAACCCGCTGCCCGCCTGCACGAAGGCCCGCTCCTGTCGGAAGGCCGCGCGCATGGCCCGGATGTGGGCCGGGGTGGTGCCACTGCAGCCGCCCACGGCGCGGGCACCCGCGGCCAGGGCCCGGCTGGCGAACTCACCCAGGTACTCCGGGCTGGCCCCGTAGATGAGGCGCCCGTCCACCAGGCGGGGCAGGCCCGGGTTGGGCTGCAGGACGATGGGCTTCTCCGTGACCGAGCGCAGACGCTCCAGCAGGCGCAGCTGCGGGGCGGGGCCGTTGCCGCCGATGAGGCCCACCAGGCTGGCGCCCCAGGTGTCGAGCTGCTTGATGAACCACTCGGGGTCAGCACCAAAGAGGGCCTGGCCCTCCTCGTTGGGCGTCATGAGGGCGGCAATGGGCAGGTCCGTAAGCTCCTGCACCGCCAGGATGGCCTGCTGGATCTCGTGGAGGTCCTCGAAGGCCTCCAGCACCATCAGGTCCACGCCGGCCTCGAGGAGTACGACAGCCTGTTCCCGGAAGCAGGCCCGGGCCTCGTCGAAGGAGGTGGGTCCCCAGGGCTCGATGCGCACGCCCAGGGGGCCGATGCAGCCTGCCACCCAGGCCCGGCTGCCCTGCTGCTCGACGGCCTTCCGGGCCAGGGCCGTGCCCTCCCGGTTGATGTCCGCAAGCTGGCCCTCCAGGCCCCGCGCCGACAGCTTCAGGCGGTTGGCACCCCACGTGTTGGTGGTCAGGACCTGGGCGCCAGCAGCGAGGAACTCGCCGTGGATGGCCAGGACCATGTCCGGGGCCTTGAGGTTGCACTCCTCGAAGCTGCGCTGGAGGGTGATCCCCCGGTCATGCAGCGCCGAGGCGGTGCTGCCGTCAAAGAGGAAGCACTCACCGGCCTCGAGGGCCTGCTGGAAGGTGGGTCGGGTCATGGGAACGCCTTGGAGGGCAGTCCAGCGTTCGATATCCAGGGGCTTGGGTCAGTCGGCTGCGATTCGGTATCTTCCCCCCGGGACCGGGGGCAGGAGTTGGCACCTTGCTTACGCAGGTTGCCAAGGTTTCACAGGGCCATTCCCTCCACCTTTCTGGATAACGTTCTGGGGACTGCCAAAGATCAAGAAATAAGAATGATAGGTAGGCCATACTGCGTCAAGTGAGGGCCCGGGCGCTACCAAGCCAGCAGGCGCTCCACCTCGGCCTTGATCCGGGCCGGTCCCGGCAGAAAGGCGGCTTCCAGGGGCGGGCTGGCGGGGGTCGGGGTGTCCGCTGCGCCCAGGCGCAGCACCGGGGCATCCAGCCAGGGGAAGCAGGTCTCGCTGATTCGGGCCGCCAGCTCCGCAGAGGGGCCGTAGGCGGGGCTGGCCTCCGTGAGGACCAGCACCCGGTGGGTGCGCCGGGCCAGGGCCGCGATGGCCTCGTCGTCCAGGGGCCAGAGGGTGCGCAGGTCCAGCACCGCCACGTCCAGGCCTGCCGTGGCTTCCAAGGCCGTGTGCTGGACTGCGCCGTAGGTGATGATGCAGGCGGCACCACCGTCCCGGCGCAGGGCGGCCTCGCCCAGGCGGGCCGTGGGGGCCTCATCCCACTGGTCCTTCAGGCGGCGGTAGAGGCGCTTGTGCTCCAGGAACAGCACGGGGTCAGGATCGGCGATGGCGGCGCGCAGGAGGGCATAGGCGTCCCGCACGGTGCCCGGTACCACCACCTTCAGGCCAGGGCTGCCCAGGAAGTGTCCCTCGGGGTTCTGGCTGTGAAAGGGGCCGCCGCCATTGCCGGCCCCGGCGGGACCGCGGAACACCACGGGGACCGAGGCGCCCCAGCGCCAGTGGGCCTTGCCGGCGAAGTTCACCACCAGGTCCGCGGCCAGCAGGGCGAAGTCCATGAACTGGAACTCCGCCACGGCCCGTTGGCCCATGAGGGCCGCCCCAATGGCCGCTCCGGCGATGGCCTGCTCGGCGATGGGCGTGTCGATCACCCGGTCGGGTCCGAAGCGATCCAGCAGACCAGCCGTGGCCCTGAAGGCGCCGCCGTAGGCCCCGATGTCCTCTCCTAGGCAGCAGACCCGGTCGTCTTTGGCCATGGCGTCGTGGAGGGCCCGGCCGATGGCCTCGACGTAGGTGCCGTTGAAGGGCTCAGTCCCCATGGTCTTCAGCGGCCTCCAAGAGGCCCCGCTCCGCCAGCCAGGCATCGTTGAAGATGCTGCTGAGGTAGCGCCCAGCGCCATCGGGGAACACTGTCACGATGCGGGCTGGCCGGTCTCTGGGGGGCAGGGCGAGGGCCACCTGGCGCACCGCCCACAGGGCCGCCCCGCTGGAGCCGCCGCCCAGGATGCCCTCTTCCCGCACCAGGCGCCGGGTGTGGTGGAAAGCCTGGCGGTCTGTCACCTGGACCATGTCATCGATGAGGTCGAACTCCATGGTGTTGATGAGGAACTCGTCCCCCAGGCCCTCCAGCTTGTAGGGGCCGGCCTGCAGGTCCTTCTTGCCGCGGAAGTGGTCGGTGAACACCGAGCCCACGGGGTCCACGGCGATGACCTTGATCTTCGGATCCTGCTCCTTGAGGAAGCGGCCCACGCCGCCGATGGTGCCGCCGGTGCCTGCTCCTGCCACCAGCAGGTCGATGCGCCCCTCCATCTGCTCCCAGATCTCGGGACCGGTGCCGTGGTAGTGGGCAGCGTTGTTCTCGCGGTTGCCGTGCTGGTCGGGGAAGTAGCAGCCGGGCGTCTCCCGGGCCAGGCGGGGGGTGATGTTGTTGTAGCTGTCCGGGTGCTCCGGCGGCAGGCTCGTGTCGGCCTTGTGGACCTCGGCCCCCAGGGCCAGCAGCTGGTTCAGCTTCTCCTGGGAGATGGTGTCGCGCACCACCACCTTGATGCGGTAGCCCTTCTGGATGGCCATGAGGGCCAGGCCCATGGCCGTGTTGCCCGAGGAGTTCTCGATGATCAGGTCCCCGGGCTTGAGGCGCCCGTCCCGCTCAGCGGCTTCGATCATGTACTTGGAAATGCGGTCCTTGCTACTGCCCATGGGGTTCATGAACTCGAGCTTGGCGAAGACCTCCGCCGGCAGGTCCGCCGCCACCCGGCGCAGGCGTACCAGCGGCGTGTTGCCGATGGCCTCCAGCACACTCTCGCAGGGCTTTCGGTACCTCATGGGGATCCTCCCGGAACCAGTATGACCGGGCCCCGGGCGGGGACCGGCATCGGCCTTCCCGTGCGGATGGGCGGCAACGGGTGATAATCAACCCATGCCCCAGTCCGCCCGCAAGACCTCCCCGATCGTCTTCGAACCCGAGTTCATCGCCGGGCTGAAGGACATCTTCGAGGACAAGATCGTCTTCAACCGGGTCCTGGGCCTGAAGATTACGGAGCTGACCCCGGAGCGGGCCCGGGCCCGGATCGACATGCGCAACGAATTGGTGGGTCACTATTCCTTCAACCGGGTCCATGGCGGCGTCATCAGTGCCGGGCTGGATGCCATGGGGGGGCTGGCGGTGATGGCCGCCATCGGCGCCCGCCACATGGACGAGACGCCCACCGAGCGCCTGCACCGCTTTGGCAAGCTGGGCACCATCGACCTGCGCATCGACTACCTGCGTCCCGGCGTGGGCGAATACTTCGAGCTGCGCGCCGAGGTCATGCGCCTGGGCTCCCGGGTGGCCTCCACCCGCATGGAGTTCCTGAGCGCCGACGGCACCCTGCTGTCCACCGGTGCCGCTGCCTACATCGTCTCCTGACCAGCTCCCGCGGCGGGGGTTCCACCCGTCCACCCCTCACGGCCCCGCTAGACTGATCCCATGCTGTCCTCGCTCCGAATTCAGAACCTGGCCCTGGTGGAGGACCTGTCCCTGGACTGGTCCCCTGGGTTCACCGTGCTGACGGGCGAGACGGGGGCTGGCAAGTCCCTGCTGGTGGACGCCCTGTCCCTGCTGGTGGGGGCCCGGGGTGACATGGACCTGGTGCGCCACGGGGCGGATCGGGCCCTGGTGGAGGCCGTGGTCGAGGGTCCTTTCGAGACCTGGCAGGCCTTCCTGGCCGGTCGGGGCCTGCCAGAAGAACAGCCCGTCGTGCTGCGCCGGGAAGTCGGCTCGGGCCGCAGTCGCGCCTGGATCAACGGGGCCAGCGTGGCTCTGGGGGACCTGCGGGAGGCGGGTCGCCTCTGGATGCGCCTCACCAGCCAGCACGACCACCAGTCCCTCCTTGGGGAAGACCGGCACCTGGCCCTGGTGGACGAAGTGCTGGGCATCACCCCGGACCTGGAGCCTCTGGTGGCTGCCGTGCGGGAAGCCGAGGCCGCCCTCAAGGCCCGGCAGCGCAGCGAGGCCGAGCGCGAGCACCGCCTGACGGAGCTGGCCGAGGCCCTGGCGGATCTGGCCAAGCTGGCCCCCCGGCCCGGTGAGTGGGAGCAACTTAAAGCCGAGCGGGAGCCCCTGCGCCACTCGGTGCAGCTCGAGCAGGCCTTCCGGGAGGCCGTGGAGGCCCTGGACGAGGGTCTGCCCAAGGTCGAGCTGGCCATGAAGGCCCTGTCCCGGGCCAGCCTCCACCTGCCAGATGCAGCCCCCGAACAGGATCGCCTGCGCTCAGCCGCCCTGGAGCTGGAGGACCTGCTGGCCCTCTGCCAGGAACAGGCAGGGCGCTGGTCGGGAGGTGGGGCCGATCGCATCGAGGCCCTCGAGGCTCGGCTGGCCCTGTACGAGCGCCTGGCCCGGCGCCACCGCTGCGAGCCCGAGGATCTGCGGACCCGCCACCAGGCCCTGACGGATGAGCAGCGCTCCCTCCTTGCTGGAGATGCCCCACTGAAGGAGCTGGCCGCCACCCTCGCCAAGGCCGCCGAGGCCTACCGTGCCACCGCTGAGGTCCTCCATGGCCGCCGCAGCCAGGCCATTCCCGCCCTGGAGACCGAGGTTCGCCGCCGCCTGGACCGCCTGGGCATGGCGGGGGCCCGGATCCAGATTCGACTGTCTCTGGCCAGCGACTCCGGCAGCCCTGTGCTGCAGGGGGGGCATCCCGTAAAGGTGGCCGCCCAGGGCTTCTCGGCCCTGGTCCTGTGGATCGAGCCCAACCCCGGGGAGGGCTTCCGCCCCCTGGTTCGCATCGCCTCCGGGGGCGAGCTGAGCCGCCTCATGCTGGCCCTGGTGGGTGCGGGTTTGGCCCTGGGCGAGGGGGCTCCAGAGGGCCTCACCCTGGTCCTCGACGAGATCGATGCTGGCCTGGGCGGCGAGACGGCTCTGGCCGTGGGCCATGCGGTGGCGGAGCTGGGCCGCAGCCACCAGGTGCTGGCCGTCACCCATCTGGCCCAGGTGGCAGCGCGGGCGGACCGCCATGGTCGCCTGTGGAAGGAGACCGAGGGTGGCCGCACCCGCAGCTCCCTGGCCTGGGTGGCCGAGGGCGAGCGAGACCGGGAGCTGGCGCGCCTGCTATCCGGGCACCCCGATCGCCCCGAAGCCCTGCGCCACGCCAAGACCCTCCTGGAGGGGTGAGCGGGTGGGCCCGGCCAAGAAACTTTAAGCGTGAAATATCATCAAAAAGAGCCGCCAAGTGGCGGCTCTTTTTGATGATGTACAAGGATCTACCGCAATACTGTTAGTTTAGGCCTTGACTAATGGCCAGAGTCGCTTATTTTTCAATAGGAGGCGACTGTGGCGAGAACCGAGGCAAAGCTCCCGGAGGGGAGTCGTATCACGGACTACATCAGCCTTGGCGTGGTGGCCAAGAC
>CAITBU010000159.1 GCA_903890595.1 uncultured Holophagaceae bacterium
CACCCCGAGGTCTGGGTCCGGTTTCCCCGTCAGCTGGGCGACGTGATCTTCGCCATCCCCTTCTTCCATGCCCTGCAGCGCAGCTGGAACGCTGAGGCCGCGGCCCAGGGCAAGACGATCCGCTGGGTGGCTGTGGGGCATGCCATCGGAGCCGCCATCTTCAGCGAGGCGCACCCGGACTTCATCGCTGAGTGCGTCATCGAGGGCGGTGGCCAGCAGAAGCCGGATCCCTGGGCGCTCATCCGCCGCTGGCGGGCCCAGCCGCCCGTGGCCTTCATCAACCTGAGCCAGTCCGCCCGGCTGGCCTTCGCCGCCTGGATGGCCGGGGTGCCGGTGCGGGCCGGGGACAACAACAACCACCTCAGCTTCCTCTACCACCACACCTTCACCTACCGGGACCTGCCCATTCACATCGTGCGCCGCTTCGAGCCCCTGCTGGAGCAGCTGACGGGCAACCCCCGCCTGGAGTGGATGCCCCTGCGGCCGGAGCAGTTCGGCGGGCAGGGCGGGTTCGCCAAGCTCCAGGAGGCCGGCTGGCAGGGCGGTCGCTACCTGACCCTGGCTTTCGGCACCCGGGGCTACAACAAGCGCTGGTTCCCCGAAGTCTCCCAGTGGAGCGGCCTGGCGCAGATTGCCCTGGCGCAAGGCTTCGAGGTGGTCTGGCTGGGTGGGCCGGATGAGGTGGAGCTGGGCAATCGCCTGGCCGCGGTCGTGCCTGGCACCCTGAACCTCACGGGGCGGACCAGCATCCCCGAGGCCTGCGCCATCCAGAGTCGGGCCTGGGGCAATGTGGCCGTGGACACGGGCCTGGCCCACACGGCAGCGGGATCCGGGCAGCCCACGGTGACCATCAACGGCGCCTCCCCCGAGCAGCTCATCAATGCCCTGGGCCCGCGCGCCCTGTCCGTGCGCGGCCCCTGCATCGACGTGGCCCCTCCGCAGTCCTACGGCGAGGAGGAAGTCCTGGACACCACCGCCACCCGCCTCACGCCCCAGCGGGTGTGGAACCTGCTCGTGGCCCTTGAGGCCGACGGGGCAGGTCGCCTGCTGCAGGCCTAGTAACGGGGGTCCCGGCCTCGAAGGCTCCGGAAGGCGGCAGAGATGCCGTGCCAAGTGGGCAGGAGCAGGCCCCAGCGGCCCTGGAAGAAGCGCTTCTGCAGCAGGTCCAGGGCCATGCCCAGGCGGGCGAAGCCGGCCCCAGGGTGCAGGTCCCGGTGCAGCAGCAGGCGGTTGCGGACCCCGTAGAACACCGTCAGAGGCGAGCGGCGGCCCGTGGTGGTGCCCCGGTCATGGGGGACGCTGCGGTCCAGCAGGGCCAGGGGCCGCCCCAGGGCGTGGGCCCGGTGGCTGTAGGCGGCATCCTCGACGTACAGAAAGAAGTCCTCGGGCCAGGGTCCCAGGGCCGTCCAGGCCTCACGGGTGAGGAAGAGCGACGCCCCGCTGAGGCTCTCCCGGGCGACCAGGAAGCGGCAGCCGGCGGGCGGCTCCGGGTAGGCGGGGATGGGTGTGGCGAACCAGTCCGGGTGCTCATCCGCGCCGATGAGGCGGCCGCGGTCCTGCTGGGTGTGCGCCCAGCAGGCCACCTCGGGGTGCTGGCGGGATAGGTCCAGTACCTCCTGGAGGAGGGGCCCAGCCACCACCGCATCGTTATTGAGGAACCAGAGCCCCTCGGCGCCCTCGGCCAGGGCCAGGGCGGCACCCCGGTTGCAGCCGGCACCGAAGCCCGGGTTGTCGTGGGCCGTGAGGAGGCGGAGGCTGGGATGGCAGCCCACCAGGGCGGCAGCCAGGTCATCGCCGGGGCCATGGTCCACCACCACCACGGCGTGGGGGCAGGACTCGTGCTGGGCCAGGGCCTCCACACAGCGGCGGGTGGCATCCGGGGCACCGTAGTGCACCAGGATCACCGCCGGGAGGGCTTCCCGTAGCGGTGCCGAAGTGTGGGAAGATGGTGGGTTCATTTAACAGTCAGCCGTTCTCAAGGGGGTCCCGTGCAGATCAAAGGCATCGTACTCGCAGGTGGCACGGGCTCGCGCCTGTTTCCCCTGACGAAGGTGACGAACAAGCACCTGCTGCCGGTGGGTCTGGCCCCCATGATCTGGCATCCGCTCTGGAAGCTCAAGGAGGCGGGCATCTCCGAGATCCTCATCGTCACGGGCACGGAGCACATGGGCGATGTGGTGGCGCTGATGGGCTCGGGCAAGGACTTTGGCTGCCGCTTCACCTACAAAGTCCAGGACGAGGCGGGTGGCATCGCGCAGGCCCTGGGCCTCGCGGAGAACTTCGCCGGTGGCTCGCCGGTCTGCGTGATCCTGGGCGACAACATCTTCCAGGACAGCCTGCGCCCCGAAGTGGAGGCATTCTCCAGGCAGGGCCAGGGTGCGCGC
>CAITBU010000160.1 GCA_903890595.1 uncultured Holophagaceae bacterium
CGAATCCGCTGCCCTGGTGGGTCGGCGCCAAACACGGAGGACGGCGAACCTCTGAGGGAGGACGCCGAAGCGGGACCGGCACACGGCGAAGCCGGGTGCGTTCGAATCCGCTGCCCTGATGGGTCGGCGCCAAACACGGAGGACGGCGAACCTCTGAGGGAGGAGGCCGAAGCGGGACCGGCACACGGCGAAGCCGGGTGCGTTCGAATCTTCTGCCCTGGCGGGTCGGGGGCAAGGACAGGGGACGGCGAACCTCTGCGCTCTCCCTGCCACGATAAAGGCCTGGGGCCCAAAGCCCCCACCTCCCGTTGGAGCGCCCATGATCCTCAGGACGAGCTTCCGCAGCACCCTGGTGACACTTTTCCTCGGTGCGCTGACCCTGCCCGCTGCCCCCCCCAGCGCTTTGCCGAAGGCCCTCACCCGCCAGCTGGATTCAGAGCTGGGAGCGGTGGTGACCGCACCCGGTCAGGAGCTCATGAGCCTGTCGGTGCTGGCGGTGCGGCGGGGGCGGGTGGTCTATCAGCGGCAGTTCGGGGCGGCCTGGGTGGATCCTACAGACCCCGCCAAGCGGCACCCGGCAGAGGCCCGCACCCTCTACCGCATGGCCTCCATCTCGAAGCTGGTGACCACCCTGGGGGTGCTGCGGCTGGTGGAGCAGGGCCGCCTGGACCTGGACCGGGACCTGGGCGACTACCTGGGCTTCCCCCTGCGCAACCCGCACTTCCCCACTGTGCCGGTGACCCTGCGCCACCTGCTGACCCACACCTCCTCCCTGCGGGACGACGCCGGCTACTACTGGGACGCCGCCAGCCGCACCCACCTCAGGGACGTGCTGGTCCCCGGCGGGAAGGCCTACGGTGAGGGCCGGATGTGGTCCCCCCAGGCGCCGCCCGGGGCCTACTTCCAGTACGCCAACCTGCCCTGGGGCGTGGTGGGCACGGTGATGGAGCGGGTGACCGGCGAGCGCTTCGACCGCCTCATGCGGCGCCTGGTGCTGGACCCCCTGGGCCTGCCCGGGGGCTTCCACCCCGCAGACTTCTCCCCGGCGGAGCTGGCCAGCGTGGCCACCCTCTATCGCAAGCGGCGGGAGGTGGCGGGGAAGGAGGTCTGGGAGCCCCAGGGCCCCTGGATCGTTCAGGTGGATGACTATGTCTCGGCGCCGCCCCCGCAGCGGGCCCTGCCCGACTATGTGCCGGGCACCAATGGGACGCTCTTCGGGCCCCAGGGCAACTGCCGCCTGTCGGCGGAGGGCCTGGGCCGCATCCTGCTCCTGCTGGCGGATGGGGGCGTGAGCCGGGGCCGCCGCCTCCTCAAGCGGTCCAGTGTGGACCTCATGCTGAGCACCCAGTGGCAGGCGGACGCCACCGGAGCCAACGGCAACAGCGGCGGCGAGAACCCCCAGGGCAAGCCCCGGCGCCTCATGAATGCCTGGGGCCTGGGGGCGCAGCACTTCCTGGATCTGCCGGGCCCCGGTGGCGGGGATCGCCTGGTGGAAGGCGGCGGCCTGCGGGCGGTGGGCCACATGGGCAGTGCCTGGGGCCTGACCTCGGGCCTGGTGCTGGACCGCAAGACCCGCAGCGGCTTTGTCTTCCTCATCGGCGGCTCGGCCTTCGATCCCGACACCCATCCCGGGATCTACTCCGGCTTCCCCCGCCACGAAGAGCAGATCATGACGGCCCTCTACCGCCGGGCCGTCCAGGGGCGCAGCCGCTGAGCTCAGACCTCCAGCGCGTCCCGGACGGACTGGAGGAGCTCGTTGCGGGTGAAGGGCTTCTGCAGGAAGCCGAGGCTGTCCAAACGGGGGGCGGCGAGGCCCAGGTTGGAGGCGGGATAGCCTGAGAGGAAGAGCACTTTGATGTCGGGCCGCAGGGTGCGGATGCGCTCCCAGAGGCCCGGTCCGTCCAGGCCTGGCATGACCACGTCCGTGGCCAGGAGGGCGGGGGCCAGGCCTGCCTCCACCCACCGGAGGGCCTCCAGGGGGTTGGCTGTGCTGGTGACCCGGTAGCCAGCGTCCTCCAGGATGCGGGCGGCGGTCTCCAGCAGGATCTCCTCGTCCTCCACCAGCAGCACGGACTCGTGCCCCCCGGCAACGTCCGGCGCAGGGCCAGCACTGGCCGCCGGGCTGCCGCCGGGCAGGCGCGGCAGGTGGATGGCGAAGGTGGTGCCCTGGCCCGGGGCGGTATCCACCTGGATGAAGCCCCCATTCTGGCGGACGATGCCGTAGACCGTGGCCAGGCCCAGGCCGGTGCCGCGTCCCTGGGCCTTGGTGGTGAAGAAGGGCTCGAAGATGTGGGGCAGGACGTCCGCGGGAATGCCTCGACCCGTGTCCCGCACCCGCAGCACCACGTAGTCCCCGGGTTCCGCATCCGGCATGCTGCGGGCGGCGGCCCCCAGCGTTGTGTTGGCTGTCTCCACGGTGATGGAGCCGCCGGTGCCGAGGGCATCCCGAGCGTTCACCACCAGGTTGGTCAGGATCTGCTCGACCTGGCTGGGGTCCGCCCACACATTCCACAGGTCGGGAGCGGGGTGCCAGGCCAGCGTGTGCTGCTCGCTGATGAGGCGACGCAGCATCTTCTGGGTGTCTTCCACCTTGGCATTCAGGTCCAGCAGGGTGGGCTGGATGGCCTGCTGGCGGGCGAAGGCCAGCAGCTGGCGGTTGAGGTCCGCGGAGTGCAGGGCGGCCTTGCGGATCTGCTCCAGGTCCCGGCGCAGGTTCGGCATCGCCTCGGTGCGCTCCAGCAGCAGGTCTGCATAGCCGATGATGACGCCCAGCATGTTGTTGGTGTCGTGGGCCACGCCCCCGGCCAGCTGACCCAGGGAGTCCAGCCGCTGGGACTGGTTGAGCATGGCCTCCAGGCGCTTGCGCCCGGAGATGTCGCGGACCACGGACACCAGGGCGTTCTGCCCGTACCAGCAAACGCGCCGGACGGCGACCTCCACGTCAAGGGGGGCGTTGGGGCGAGTGGGCCGGCGCGCCTGCCACTCGAAGACCAGGGAGCCGTCCCGGTCCAGTTGCTGGCGCATGGTGTCGATGTGGGTGGGGGTGAGCGGGCCTTCGGAGTAGTCCTGGAGGGTGTGGTCCCGGTAGGTCTCCCGAGTCACCTCGTACATGGCCAGCATGGCGTCGTTGGCCTCGAGGACGTGGCCCTCCCAGTCGTGGATGAAGATGGCATCGTTGAGGCCATTGAAGAGGGTGAGGAGGTTCTCTTCGGAGCGGCGCAAGCTCTCCCGGGTCTCCTCCAGCTGGGCCACGCGCGCCAGCAGCTCCGGGTAGTAGGTCCTCCGCGAAGAGTCCGTCCCCAGGCCGATGATGCTGTCGCGCAGCTGGCTCCAGTCTTGCGGTTCGTTCATCTACATAGCCTCGGCGTAGAGCGCCCGCAGGTCGTCCCGGCTGGGTGGCCGGGGGTTGGTGGCGTTGCAGGGATCCAGGATGGCCTTGCTGGCCAGCCGGGAGAGGTCGTCCGAGCGCACACCCCGGGCCGTCAGGCCCTCGTCGATGCCACAGTCCCGGCGCAGGTCCAGGACATGCCGCAGGATCCGGCTGCGGCCCTCGCGCTCGTTCAGGCCGCGCAGGTTGCAGCCCATGGCCTCGGCGATGCGGCGGTAGCGGTCCGGTGCCGTGCTGAAGTTGAAGTCCATGAC
>CAITBU010000161.1 GCA_903890595.1 uncultured Holophagaceae bacterium
CGCCTGCACCTGGGATGCGGAGGCGTCCACGCCGGTCACCTCGAAGCCCCGGGAGGCCAGGAAGCGGCTGTGCTCGCCGCTGCCACAGCCCAGGTCCAGCACCCGCCGGGATGGGCCCCCACCCAGCGTCTGCTCCAGCAGCGGGGCTTCCCGCCGGATCCGCTCGGGCCAGGCGATGAGGCCCCGGTAGGCCATGCGTCCGTAGTGGTCCTGCTCGGGCTTGTCCATGGGACGAGTCTAGCCTTTCCCGTAGGCTGGGCAGCCCTTAGAGCGAGAGTTCCCCTGACGTTCATTCACGTCGAAAAGAAACGACTGAAGGAACGCAGAGGAAAGCCGAGGAGCAGAGGAAAGCGGAGAGCAGCCCCCCGGTTCATTTTGTCGCGGGCCTTGGCTTCTTCGGCCCGGGCGCTGAGTGGACTCCGGTGGCGGCATCCACGGCGTCGATCCAGCCGGCGCGGGCTTTGGGGAAGGCGTCGGCGTAGGGGACGTAGGGCTTGATGTCCAGGACGGGTGTGCCGTCCAGCAGGTCCACCCCCCGCAGACGCAGGGTGCGCCCCTCCACGGCCACCAGCTCCACACACGACAGCCCGATGGGGTTGGGCCGGTGGGGCGACCGGGTGGCCAGCACGCCGCGCTTGCCTTTGGGCCCCCGGGGCGGCTGCACCAGCGGCGCCCAGCCCTCGCTGAGGTGGAACACGAAGATCAGCCAGATGCGCTCGAAGCCCGCTAGGTCCCGTAGCACCGTCTCCGGCAGGTCGGCAGCCAGCTCCAGCGTGGCCTCCACCACGGCGCCAGACTCGGTGCCCGCCACCACCGTGGGCTGGTGCGGCGCGTCGATGCGCTTCGCGTAAGGCGAGCGCACGAAGCCGATGGGGCGGAAAGAAGGCATCTCCATGCTGGAAGGGTAGCGGGTTGCACCCCTAGGATGGAGAAGGGAGGCCGCCGTGCCCATGCAGCACCTGGTCCTGGAGGGCCGCCGCGTCGAGTACCGGGATGTTCCGGCCACGGTCGCAGGGCGGCCCGTGCTGGTACTGCTCCACGAGGGGCTGGGCTCGGCCTCCATGTGGGGCAAGTTCCCGGAGCGCCTGGCAGAGGCCACGGGCTGCCGGGTCCTGGTGCCTTCCCGCGCGGGCTACGGCCAGTCGGAGCCCTATCCCGAGCCCCGCAACGCCCGCTATCAGCACCGGGAGGGGGAGGAGGCCCTGCCCGCCTTCCTGGCCGCCCTGGGGGTGCTTCGCCCCGTGGTCATCGGCCACAGCGACGGCGGCACCATGGCCCTGCTCTATGCCGCAGCCCACCCGGAAGCCCCCCTGGGCATCGCCCTCATGGCCCCCCACGAGTTCATCGAGGAGGAGACCCTGGCGGGCATCCGGGCTGCGGGCGAGGTCTGGCGCACCACCGAGTGGCCCGCCCGCCTGGCCCGCCACCATGCCGACGCCGCCCGGGTGTTCCGCGAGTGGCACGACATCTGGCTCTCCCCGGAGTACCGCCACTGGAACATCGTGGACCGCCTGCCCCACATCACCTGCCCCATCCTGGCCATCCAGGGTGTGGAGGACGAGTACGCCAGCCTGCGCCAGATCGAGGTCATCGCCGAACAAGTCCCCGGCACCCGCCTGCTGGCCCTCCCAGACTGCGGGCACTCCCCCCACCGGGACCAGCCCGCCGCCGTGCTCGCCGCGCTCGCCGACTTCATCAACACCCTGGCCCAGTCCTCAGGCCCCGCCACCACGCAGGAATAAACAAGCCTGATTATCGGCGAGCCTCAGCCTAAGGCCGTAACACGATGGTGGCCTTCGGACGCCTATGGACCAGCGGGCAGATTCGTCCACCACGGGGGGGAGGCCGTCCTGGACTAGAATTGAGTTGCGACAGACGGAACGGAAACTTGTTCAGCAGACATCAGCAGCAAGAAGGCGTTAAGGGAAAGATCATCATGGGACTCAAGGGACCGAAGCACAGCCAAGGCGCCCCTAAGGCGGTGGAGACTTCCGTCGGGAAAAGCCTCGGGGATTCTACTCAAAGGGCGACGCTCATTGAACCGTCGAAGGCGCAGGGTTCTTCAGGCGTGAAGATGTATCCAGGCGAGGGTGAGGTGAGAACATCGGCCTCAGTCTCGATGGATGTCGGTGGCCCAGTGGGTGCCGATGAGCCCACCGGCTTGGCCGAGGATTTCCTGGCACCTTCGCCCCAGCCGGATATTGCGGTGATGCGAATAGACCCCATATTCAGATCAGGATATGATCTGAATATGGGGTCTAAGTGGATCTGGCAGCAAATCGGTTGGCCCAAGTTCTCTTGGGACAAGGGGGCATTGGTTGTCCCACTTGCAAAGGCTGAAGGGGCTCAGGGGCGCCTTCGGATGCTGAGTCAAATCCTTAGTCCCGCGATGACCCAGGAGGCCTTGGCCGAGATTCTGAAAGTCGAAGGAGTCAGCACCAGCGCCATCGAAGGGAAATACCTGGACCCGGGATCAGTTGCGGCCTCTGTTGCGAGGCACCTTGGACTCCCTGCTCCCGAAGGGGCATCCGTGTCCCGGGACTCGGAGGGTGTGATCAGCGTGCTCATGGACGCCACTGCTCGCTTCCAGGAACCCCTGACTGAAGCACGGCTGTGCGGGTGGCAGAAGTCTATGTTCCCTGAGTCAAAGGACCAAAAGGGGATTCTTGTCGGCGCTCTCCGGGAGGGGTGGGTTGGCGTGTTGTCTGGAACCATTGGGCGTGAACGGGTTCATTTCGAGGGAGTCCCAGCACACACAGTCAAGGAGAACCTCCAGCGATTCCTCGATTGGTTCAACGCCTCGGCGGAGGAACCCGCCTTGGTACGGGCGGGCATCGCGCACCTGTGGCTGGTAACAATTCACCCCTTTGACGACGGAAACGGTCGTGTATCTCGGGCGGTGACGGACCTGGCGATAGCCCAGATGGAAAGGCGTCCGGACTACCTCTTCAGGATGTCGGGGCGCATCGAGGCGGTGAAGGGCGACTACTACGCGGCATTGATTGAAGCACAGGGCTTTGGGAAAGGGCTGGACATCACGCCATGGCTAGTCTGGTTCTCGAATCAGGTCGCAGAGGCTTGCTCTAGTTCAGAGAAGATCATTCAGCGGACACTGGCCAAGGCCACCTTCTGGGTCCATCACAGCGGGACGGACCTTAACCCACATCAGCGCAAAGCCCTCAACCGCCTACTGGACGCTGGCCCCGGTGGGTTTGCGGGCGGGCTGACGGCTAAGAAATACGCGGGCCTGACTCATGTCTCGATCCCAACAGCCACCAGACACCTCGCCGAGTTGGTGGTGCTGGGATGTTTGATCCAGAGTGGTGGCGGAAGGAGCACCTCATACGACATTCCCTGGGAGCAGTTCATCATTCAACCCTAGTGCGGAAACCAGCGGCAGGGACTTGACTGTGTTAGGTTGCCCGCCGCAGCCACCCCAGTCCCAGGAGTGGCTGCGGCATGGCTGGAGTCCGTACGGCCACGGTGAGCAACCTGGGTAGTATCGACTTTAGGTCGAAACGCCTGTTGAAACGGCATTGGAACTCAGCCAGGTAGCGGTCCAGATGCACCTTCCCTACCCAGCGGGTCACGCCTACCAGGTTCCCCTTCAGGTTCCCCAGGACAGTGTTCACCCAGGGGAAGGCCGGGTGCTTGGCGGATCGCCAGCCGCCAGGCATCTTGTGGGGTTCGTGCTTGAACCCGGCTTCCTCTAGGAAGTTGTAGGCCTGCCAGCCATCCGTCAGGATCGTGGAGCCCTTGGCGAACCCATGCCCGAACCAGGGCTTCAGGTCCCTGGCAGCCACATGCCTCAGTGCCTTCATCCGCAGATGCAGGACGGATGCGGGATTGTCCGGGTCGGTCTGGACGGCGACAACGAAGGGGGTCTTACCGGCGGCGCCACGGCCACGCTTCCCCAGGTGGCGCTCCCCACCAACATAGGCGTCGTCCACCTCGATCCGACCAGAGAGGACCGTCAGCGCCTCCCGCTCCAGCATCACCTGGAGGATCTTCTGCTTCATGTTCCAGGCGGTTTCGTAGCACACCCCAAGCTGGCGCTTCAATTCCAGGGCCGAGACGGAGTGCTTGCCTTGGGTCAGCAGGTGCATGGCCTGGAACCAGACCGCGAGGGGGAGCTTCGTGCTCTGGAAGATGGTTCCTGCGGTCGGGCTGGTCTGCTTCCGGCAGTCCTGGCACTGAAACAGGCCACGAGACAGGGCGCAGTGCCTTGTGGACCCGCACTCTGGACACAAGAAGCCCTGGGGCCAACGAGCGTTACAGATGGCCTCGACGCACTGCTCCTCGGTGCCGTAGCGGGCCATGAACTCCCGGAGGGAGAAGCCCTTCTGGAATTGGATGTCATACCTCGGCATGTCGCGTTCCCCACCGAAATTATCGGTTCCGGTGGTGGACGCTTTTTGTCGCATACGAAGAAACTTGAGGCAACGCCTACCCTTTTCAGGGTGCCGATGACTGGCTTTCAGGCTGAGGGACGCCGATAATCAGGTAAACAAGATCCAACGCGAAGACGCGAAGACGCGAAGACGCAAAGGAATGACTCTCGGATTTGTCCTTCAACCCCCTTCCTACTTCGCTTTTCTTAGCGTCTTAGCGTCTTAGCGTTGGATCAGTTTCAATTTTTTCTATTCTCCCATCCCCCACGCTTGCCCCTACCATTCGGGAATGACTGAAGACGAGGTTCCCCGCCGCCGGGTCCGCTACAAGGGGACGCATCCGCGGCGCTTTCAGGAGAAGTACAAGGAGCTGGCACCCGGCGACCACGCCGCGGAGCTGGAGAAGGTCATCGCCCGGGGGCACACGCCCGCCGGAACTCACCGGCCCATCTGCGTGGCAGAGATCCTCGCGGTGCTGAACCCCCAGCCCGGTGAGGTGGCCCTGGACGCCACCCTGGGCTACGGCGGCCACACCCGGGAGCTGCTGCCCCGCCTGCTGCCGGGCGGGCACCTCTACGGCGTGGATGTGGACCCCCTGGAGCTACCCCGCACCGAGGCCCGCCTGCGGGACCTGGGCTTCGGCGAGGA
>CAITBU010000162.1 GCA_903890595.1 uncultured Holophagaceae bacterium
CCGGCCCGTGCCGTAGCGGTTGGCGTAGACCTGGACCCACTCGACGAAGGCATCCTCGCGCACCATGGCGTCGAAGGTGGCGTCATCGACGAAGAAGTACTCGCGCCCGTCCACCTCGCCTGGGCGGGGCTTGCGGGTGGTAAAGGAGACCGAGAAGACCAGGTCCGGCAGGCTGGCCACCAGGCGCTGGGTGAGCGTGGACTTGCCGGCCCCGGAGGGCGCAGAGACCACGAACACGCTGCCGGGATGCTGAACCAAGGTGTTCCTCCTGGACCCACTTTAGCGGAAGGTGGCCCTAGTCAAACGCCTGGGGGCCTGGGGCCGGGGGTGGCGGGGTCCGCTTGAAGATGGCCGAGGCCGAGTTGCGCCCGTCCATGACGATGTGGATGGGTGCCTTCAGGCGGGTGTGGATGAGACAGTCCGAGCGCCAGACCTGGGGCTGGGACCGCAGCCAGTCCCAGTCGAGCACATTTCGGCCCCGGGGGTAGGGCACGGTGAAGTAGCCGATGTTCAGCGAGGTCACGTTGTGGAAGAAGTGGGAGCCCAGGGAGGCATCGGCCTGGAAGTTCTCCATGGCGTATTCCACGATGACCTGGGCGCAGCTGATCATGGACCAGGTGATGGGGATGCCCAGGTGGCGGTCGTTGCTGCCCCAGCGGCCGGGGCCCAGCAGCACGTAGCGGCTGCCGTCCGTGCGGAAGCGGTCGTTCAGCTGCTCCAGGCGGGCCGCCAGGGCGGGGGTCTCGAACTTGTCGAAGCCGGCCGGATCCACCCAGACGATGTCCCGGATCCCCTCCACCACACCGTTCCCCACGCAGCGCTCGGAGTACAGGAACAGCTCTTCGGGGACCAGATCCTCAGCGATGAGGGTCACGTCCCCGCTCTCCACCAGCTGATGCTTGATCTGCAGCAGGGTGAAGGTGGGCTTGCCGTTGTGGGGATCCTTGTCGAGGTTCACGGCGAACTCGATCTCCACCGGGGTCTCCATGGCATCCCGGAGGATGCCCATGAGCCGCTGGAGGATCTTGGCCAGGGGAAACTGGTCGTACTTGAGGATGTTCCGGAAGTTCACGATGCGCGGTCCACGGCTGTCCAGCCCGTCCCGGATGCGGTCGTCGTTGGCGTCCCAGGCCGAGGCCAGGTGCCACAGGGCGCCGTCCTTCTCGGCCTGGCTGATGTCGAGGGTCACCAGCGTGGTGTCGTCCCCGGCGTGCAGGTCCACGGAGGAGTGGGCCATGTCCAGGGCATAGAACTGCTTCTGGGTGGTCCGCAGTTGCTCCTTGGGGGAGAGCATGTCCATCTCGGGGTAGGGCGGTGCGAAGCGGTAGGACTTCCCACCCTCCACCACGTACTTCCCCAGCCCCACGGCGATGTTGGCGATGCCGTCCTGGGGCTGGGTGTGGGCCACGGGGTAGTAGTTGAAGGACTGGGCCACGCCCGAGATGTGGGGGTAGAAGTGGTCCCCGAAGCGGCTGCCCGACACGTCCTGGATGAGGATGGCCATCTGCTCTTCCTCGATCTTGTAGTCGATGGCCTGGAAGTAGGAGCGGGCGGCCTTGGCGTAGACGGAGGCGTAGACCAGCTTGATGGCCTCGATGAGCTGCGCCTCGCGGACGGCCGGGTCCGGGTGGTTGTTGGGCAGGAAGAAGGTGTTGTAGAGGCCGGCGAAGGGATGGGAGAGAGCGTCCTCCAGCAGGCCCGAGGAGCGCACCGCCAGTGGCCCGTGGGCATGCTTGGCGAGGTAGAGACGGAGCTTGGTCGTGAGGTCGTGGCTGAGGGAGCCCTGGAGGAAGCGCCACTTGATGGCGTCGTCGTCGAGGTGGGTGTGCAGGATCTGGCGCAGGCCGTGGCGGTTGATGAAGGAGGTGAACTCCTCGGTGCCGATGATGGCCGAGCGGGGGATGCGGATGTTGGCGTCCTGCAGCAGGTCGTCCAGGTCCAGGCGGGACAGCAGCGAGTGGATGAAGGCCACCCCGCGGCCCTTGCCACCCATGGAGCCCGGTGCCAGGCGCAGGATGTTCAGCTCCTCCCGAGGCGTCGACTCCGTGAGGGGCAGCACCTTGCCCAGGGTCTTCATGCGCTGGACGTAGTCCCCGACGCTGATGAGGAAAGCGCGCAGGTCCTCTGGGTCCCGGTAGTCCGTGATGCGGAACTTGGCCAGCACCTTGGCCACCTGTACCTCGCCGCGGGCCATGATCCAGGCCGAGAAGTGGTTCCGGGAGGCGTGAAAGACCAGGGACTCGGCGGGGACCGTGCGCAGCTTGGCCTGCAGATCCTCCATGTCCGTGGCCCGGGCGATCACCTCGCCGGCGTCGTTGCGGAAGATGAAGTCGCCGAAGCCCAGGCTCTCGTGGAAGAAGCTGGAGAGCTCGGCGGCCAGGGTCAGGGAGTTCTTGTTCAGGAAGCCGCTGTTGCTGGACTTGGCCATGGACTCCTTGAGGGGGTCCGAGGACTGGAGCAGGGTGGGCAGGTGGGGGATGCGATCCTTAACGGCCTGCAGGAGCTTGACGCCGGCCTCCCGATCGATGGCGCCGCCCTTGGGAAACTTGCGGTCACTGATCACGCAGAGCAGGTAGTCCTGGTAGCGGTCGATGTAGGTCATGGCCTCTTCGTAGGACGTGGCCAGGAGCAGCTTGGGCCGGACCCGCATGGACAGGGTGCGGGTCATGCCGTCCATGTTCTGGTCCTTGGCCAGCCGTGTGGTCTGCTTGAGGATCTCGGCGTACAGGATGGGCAGGTAGCGCGAGTAGTAGCGGATGCTGTCCTCGACCAGGAGGATCACCCGGGTGAGACCCACCGCCGTGTCGTTGGCCACGTTGGCCCGGTCTTCCATGAACTTGACCATGCCCATGAAGATCTCGGGGTTGCCGTTCCAGACGAAGATCTGGTCGTAGTGCCGCTGGAGGTCCTGGCGCCGGCGGTCCAGCGCGCCCACCTCCACGTTGTCGTTGAGGAGCAGGTAGATGGGGATGCGCGGGGCGGCCTGGCGGAGGGCGTTGGACAGCTCCACGTGGCCGCCCTGACCCATCCGGCGCATGACGATGATGATGTCGAAGTGCCGGGTGCCG
>CAITBU010000163.1 GCA_903890595.1 uncultured Holophagaceae bacterium
CTGGCCCAGCGCCAGCAGCGGGGCTTCGGCGCCATGCTGAGCTTCGAGCTGAAAGAGGGCGGCAACGAGCGCCTCAACCGCGTCCTCCGCGCCCTCAAGTGGTTCACCCTGGCCGAGAGCCTGGGCGGTGTGGAATCCCTGGTGGCCCACCCCGCCTCCATGACCCACGCCTCCATGACCCCCGAAGCCCGCCAGCGCGCCGGCATCAGCAACGACCTGATCCGCCTCTCCGTCGGCCTGGAAGACCTCCACGACCTCCGCAGCGACTTAGCTCAGGCACTAGAGGCGTAGGCTTCATTCAATTCAAAAAGGCAAAAAGCTTTCACCACGAAGACACGAAGACACGAAGAAGTGCAAAAGATAAATGCACTTGTTTTTCTTCGTGTCTTCGTGTCTTCGTGGTGATCTTTGTTTTTTAGCGCTCTGACCTACTGGATGGCGATCAACTCCACATCGAAGATCAGCTCGGCGTTGGGGGGGATGGCGCCGCCGGCACCGCGGGCGCCGTAGCCCAGCTGGGCGGGGATGATGAGGGTGCGCTTGCCACCCACCTTCATGCTCATGATCCCTTCATCCCAGCCCTTGATGACACGGCCCACGCCGATGGGGATGGCCAGGGGCTGGCCCCGGTCCACGGAGCTGTCGAACTTCTTGCCGCGCTTGCCGTCCTCGGAGAGGTAGCCGGTGTAGTGCACCTTGCACTGCGACCCGCGGGCCGGCATGGGGCCCTTGCCCTCTTCGGTGTCGATGTACTTGAGGCCAGTCTCGGTGGTGATCATTTTGGACTCCTTGGGCTTGGGGGCGGCCTTATCCTTGGGGGCCTGGGCAGCGAGGGTAAAGGGCAGCGCCAGCAGCAGGGCGGCCAGGGGGAAGCGGAAACGGGTCATGGGTCCTCCAGGGTCATTCAGTCTAGCCCAAGGCCCGCCAACCCCGCAGGGTCTGGACGGCGAAGCGCAGGTAAGCCACCACCAGCAGGGGCAGCACCACGGCCACCAGGGGATTGGCGCGCCAGGCCCCCGCCAGATCCAGATGGGCCGCTGCCACCACGGCGTGGGTCATCCCGCAGCCCCAGCAGGCGTGCCCTGTCGCCAGGGTTACCAGGCAGGGCGGCGAGTAGGCCAGTAGACGGGCAGGAAAGGCAAGGGCTGCGACCCCCCCCAGGGAGATCGCAGCCAGGATCAGCAGGTCCAGCCGGCTACTTCTGGAGCGGGAGGCCGTTGGCATCCTTCACGCCGCCCGTCAGGATCAGGATGAAGTCCACCAGAGTCCAGATGCCGCAGCCACCCAGGGTCAGCAGCTGGGCCACGGCGATGCCGATATGCCCGGTGTAGAACCGGTGGGCGCCACACCAACCAAGAAAGAAGCAGAGCAGCAGGGTGGCCACCCAGGACTTTTCGGAGACAGGCCCGATCTGGCCGGAAGTGACCGCACCGGCGTGCGGAATGCCCGCTCCGCACTTCACGCAGACGATGGCCTGGGGGAGAACTTCAGCACCGCAGGACTGACAGAAAGCCATGGAAACTCCTCTATCGATGGGCCAGGATCCACCGAAGCAGTCGCTTGGCAGAGCCAGAAAAACCAGATTTATTCCTGAACAAAGTTACCCATGGCCGCTCGATAGTGGCAAGCGCTATCGGGGCGACCGGCTCAGCCCCACCCGGATGGCGGCCGCGTAGGCTGGCACCGCAGCCTCCAGCTCGTCCACATCGATCCACTCGTCGCTGATGTGCGCCTGCTCGATGGCGCCGGGCCCCAGCAGGAACACCGGGATGCCGCGCTGGGCCGCTGCGGAGGCGTTGGTGGTGTAGGGGGCGGCGAAGGCCGCTGTGCCCAGGGCCGCCAGCAGGCGAGCCTGCAGGCCGGTGTCGCTGTCCTTCCAGGCGGGGATGAACTCATCCATCTCGACGAGGTGGCCCGTGTGGCAGGGGCGCGCCAAGTGGGCCAGGCGTACGCTCACGCCCTCCAGGCCAACCAGGGCGGCAGAGATGCGGGCCAGCACCGTGGCGGCAGTCTCCCCCGGCAGCAGGCGCAGGGCCAGGCGGGCGGTGCAGAGGTGGGGCACCATGCCCTGGGACTGCCGAGGCTCGGAGCCGATCTCGATGAGCTCGCACACGCCCGCCCCCAGGTCCGCATCCACCGGCAGCGGCAGGGCCCGCAGGCGCGCCACGGCCTCCAGCAGCTTGTAGACCGCGTTGTCACCCAGCTCGGGCCGGGAGCTGTGGGCGCTGCGCCCTGTGGCTTCGAGAAGGACCCCCGCCCGCCCCTTCTGGGCCACCCCCAGGCGCAGGGAGGTGGGCTCGCCCACCAGCACCAGGTCGGGCCGGTAGCGGTCCAGGATGGGTGCCAGGGCGGCGCTGGTGAGGTCCTCCTCCCCGACGCTGGCCGAGACCACCACGGTGCCGACGAAGTCCTCCAGGCCGGCTACGGCGCAGAGCATTGCCGCCAGGGAGCCCTTGGTATCGGTGGCGCCCCGGCCCCAGATCCGGCCCTCCGCCAGCTCGGCCCCATGGGGCGCATGGGCCCAGGCCTCGGGCCGGGTCACCGGCACCGTGTCCATGTGGGCATCCAGCAGGACGGTGGGCCCAGGGCCGCTGCCTCGCCTCACGCCCACCACGCTGCCGCAGGCATCGGTCTCCACCGCGAAGCCCAGGGACTCCATGGCCGCTGCCGCAGCTTGGGCCATGGCACCCTCCTGGCCCGACAGGCTGGGGATGCGCACGAAGGTCCGGCACAGGTCCACCACAGGGCTGCAGGGTGCGGGCTGGGTCACGGGGCCTCCGCCTCCATCATGGCCCAGAGCGAGGCCTGCGGGTGGCTTCGGCGGCCCTCAGCAGGCCACGGGGCCCCGCACCAAGAGCCGCAGGATGGCGCCCACCAGGCCCAGGGCCAGGAGGCCCGTCAGCAGCGCCTGGATGCCCCCCAGCAGCACGAACCCCAGGATGCCCATCCCCAGCAGCGTCTTGATCATGTCTGTACCTCCAGGGACCCAGGATGGCGCAGCGGATTGGACAGTGAACGTCTAATGGATCGCGGGCAGCTCGTTGTCCCCTTAGCCCCGGACCTTGGTGGCCACCTGGATGACCGGTGGGGCCTCCAGCTGCTTCTTCACCGCGCACTGGGCGGCGGCCCGCACCAGGGCCTCGTGGTACTTCTCGGGGAAGGTCGGTGGCACCTCAATGTCGATCTCCACGGCCTCCAGCTTGCGGGTCTCGGGGTTGCGGACCACCCGCTCCCGCAGCTGGATGCCCTCCGTGGGCAGCCCCCGCTGGCGGCAGAAGCCCAGCACGTAGATCCCAGCACAGGTGCCCAGAGAGGCCAGGAAGAGGTCGAAGGGGGTGGGGGCGCTGGCCTCGCCGCCGCCCTGGGGGCCCTGGTCCGTGCAGACCGTGAACCCGTTGAAGTGGGCGTCCACCCGGGCGCCGCCGGGGAAGTCGATGAGCATCTCCATGGGAGTCTCCTAAAAGGGATTCGGGGCTACTTGCGGGCCAGCCAGGCCGCCAGGGCCTGGCCGGTGGGGAGGGCGCCCACCTGGCGCTTCCGCTCTTTGCCGTCGGCATCCATGATCAGCAGGGTGGGATAGGCCTCCACCCGGTAGCGCCGGGCCACGGCCGCCGCCACAGGCTGCTCCCGCCGATCCCGGGTCTCGGTCATGAGGGACACGGGGACATAGGCCTGGAGGGCCTTCTGGGCCTCGGGCGATGGGAACACATTGGCCTTGAGGTGCTGGCAGGGCGGGCACCACTCGGCCCAAACATCCACGAAGAGCAGCTTCCCCTCTTTCTTGGCCCGCTTCTGGGCGTTGGCGAGGTCGTGCTCCCAGACGAGGGCGCTCTGAGCGGCCAGAGGCAGGGACAGGGCCAGCAGCAGGCTGGGAAGGCGCATGGGGGACCTCCGAGAAGGGGACCGGAGGGGTTCCGGCTTCACAACCATATTACCATATGATTAACATAGATCAATCAATACCCGAGTGCACCTGCCCCGTTGCGCCGCCGCCGCCCTTGCGGTGAAGTGAGACCAGACGCAGGGCCGCCGACGGACTGACCAGGGCGGCCCCCCGGAGGCTCCCATGATCCAGACCCAAGGACCCGTCACCACCCTGGACCTCCACTTCAAGGTGCCGGGCACCGTGGCGGCCTTCCTGGTGCGCACACCCGTCGGGCCGGTACTGGTGGAGACCGGCCCCGAGTCTCTCTATGGGAACCTGGAGGCGGCGGTGAACGCCCAGGGCTTCGCCATGACCGACATCCGCCACGTGTTCGTCACCCACATCCACCTGGACCACGCCGGGTCCGCCTGGCGCCTGGCGCGGCATGGCGCCAAGGTCTATGTGCACCCCCGGGGAGCGGCCCACCTGGTGGATCCCACCAAGCTCATGGACTCCGCCCGGCGCATCTACAAGGACGACATGGACCCCCTCTGGGGCCGCATGGACGCCATTCCTGCGGACCAGGTTGTGGCCCTTGGCGACGGGGAGTCCGTGCCCCTCGGTGGCCTGGCCATGGAGGCCATCCACACCCCAGGCCACGCCGTGCACCACATCACCTACCGCCTGGAGGACGGCCTGTTCACCGGGGACGTGGGTGGCATCCGCATCGGCAACGGCCCCACCATTCCACCCTTGCCGCCCCCGGACATCGACCTGGGCACCTGGGCGGACTCCATCGCCCGCATGCGGACCACCGGGGCCCGCTTCATCTACCCCACGCACTTCGGCATCAAGGACGACGCGGCGGCCCACTTCGACTCCCTGGAGGAGAACCTCCACCGCATCGCCACGTGGGTGAAGGAGCGCATGGCTACCGGCGAGGACGAGGCCGCCATGGTGCCCCCCTTCCAGGCCTTCATGCACGACCTGCTGGCAGGCTACGGCCTGTCGGAGCCCGCCATCGAGCTCTACGAGATCGCCGATCCGGCCTTCATGAGCGTCTACGGCCTGGTGCGCTACTGGCGGAAGCAGGCTGGGGGCTAGTCGCCCATCTTCTGGTTGGACCTCACGCCGGCAGCAGTTCCTGGAGGCAGCGCTGCAGGTCCGCCATGGCGAAGGGCTTGGCCAGGAGGCGCACCCCGGGATGCGCCTCGGCCAGGGTGATGGCGCTCTGATCCACCCGGCCCGTGATCAGGATGACGGGCAAGGTGGGCCGCAGGGCACGGAGGCGGGGCAGCGTCCCGGTTCCCCCCAGACCTGGCATGTTGATGTCCAGGATCACCACCTCGGGATCCAAGCCAGCGTGGAGGTGCTCCAGGGCTCCCTCGCCGGAGGCGACGGTGGTCTCGGCATGACCCAGGGCGGCGAGGATCACCTGGATGGCCGAGAGGGTCAGGTCGTCGTCATCCACCAGGAGCACCCGGAGGGGCCGGATGCCTGCCTCCGGGGACGCCGGGGCCAGGGTCCTGATACCCGGCCGCTTCTGGCTGGCGGGGAAGCGTAGCCGCACGGTCGTCCCGATGCCGAGCTGGCTCTGGAGGTTCATCTGGCCCCGGTGGGCCATGACACTGCTGTGCACCAGAGAGAGCCCCAGGCCCGTGCCCTTCCCCACACCCTTGGTGGTGAAGAACGGATCCAGGGCCCGCGCCAGCACGTCCGGAGGCATCCCGCAGCCCGTGTCCTCCACTGTCATCTCGACCCAGTCGTTGTCCACGTTCTGAGTTCTCAGCGTGAGGGTGCCGCTGTCAGGCATGGCATCCACGGCATTGACACAGAGGTTCATGACCGCGTGAGAGAGGGCGGAGGGGTCCCCGGAGATCAGTCGCAGGTCCGGTGCCAGGGCCATCTCCAGACGGACCTTGGCCAGGGTGGTGTGGGAGAGCAGCTGGACTTCCTCCTGGAGCAGCTCATTCAGGTTCAGCTCCCGTTCCTCCGCCGGGCTCTGGCGGGCGAAGTTCAGCAGGGACTTGACCATCTTCCCGCCCCGCTCAGCGGCGCTGATGATGGTCTGGAAGGCCTTGCGGGGGCGGCTGTCTTCGGGCTGGGCCTCGACATTGGCCGAGGCCATGCCGAGGATGGCGGCCAGCACATTGTTCATGTCGTGAGCCACGCCCCCCGCCAGGCGGCCGAGACTCTCCAGCTGCTGCGCCTTCTGGATCTGACCTTCCAGCTGACGCCGAGCCTCCTCCCCCTGCTTCAGCTCTGAGATGTCCAGGCTGAGCACGAAGATCCCCTCCGCCGTCGGGTAGACATTGAAGCGGTACCAGCCCTGGCTGCCATCCGGGAACCTGCGGTCCCCCTCGAAGGACTGGGGAACCCGGTCCTCCATGCAGGCCCGGTAGCGCCGGAAGACCTCCGACTGTTCGAAGCCAGGGTGAAGGTCCAGCAGGGTCCGGCCGAGGAGGCTCTCCACATCCCGGCGTTCCTGCCCCGCCGCCACGGCGTTGACGTAGCGGTAGGCCCAGTCAAAGCCTAGGACTACGGCCCCTTCCGCCATCTGGTCCAGGGTGGTGCGCAGGCGGGCCTCGCTGGCCAGGAAGGCCGCCTCGGCCTGCTTGTGTTCGGTCACGTCCCGGATGGTTCCCGTCATCGAGGTGAGGTTGCCCCGGTCGTCGAACTGAAGGGCCCCGAGGCCGTGGACCCAGCGGATATCACCATCGGCCGGGCGGACGATGCGGTAGCTCTTGTCAAAGTCTCCGCCCCCGGAGAAGACTTCATCCGCCAGGTGGCGATCCATCATGGACCGGTCCTCTGGATGCACCAGGTCCATCCACCCCTGCAGGGTCCTGGGATAGGAGCCATCAATGCCGAAGATCTGGTCCAGCACCTCGGAGGACTTCCAGGTGCCCCGGATGAAGTCGTTGGTGTAGGACCCGGTCCGGGCGGCGTGCTGGGACTCCCGGAAGAAGTACTCGCTCTCCCGGAGGGCCTCCAGGGTGTGCCGGCGGGCCAGGGTGGCCGCCAGTCCGTCGGCGATGCGCTCAAAGGTGGCGATGAGCTCGGGAGTGAAGCGACCGGGCCGGTGGTCGTTGAACTGGAGCAGCCCAAAGGCCTCCCCGCCCACTCGGAGCGGGACCAGGGCAACGGACTCGTACCCCTCTCTGTTGCAGCGGTTCCGCGTGTGGGTCTGGCGGTCCTCATCGGTGGTGGTGGCCAGCAACTCCGTGGTGCAGTTGCTCCAGAAGCTGCCCTGCGGGGTGAAGAAGGACTTGCTGGGATCGGTCCGGCCACAGATCACGTTGCCACACATGCACTCGAGCGCAGGGCGGCCGAGGCTGTCGGTCCTTATCTGGCCAAGGGGGTCGCGGGCACAGAGGCTGTTCTCCACCTGGACAAAGGCCGCCGGGAAGCCTCGGGTCTCCACATAGGGGTAGTCCTCCCCTTCCCGCAGGCGGATGCCCACGGCCTCGCACCGGGACCAGGCCTGCAGGGAGGCCGTGAGCTTGAAGAGGCACTCCTGGAAGCGGTCGGGGGCCTGGATCATGGCCAGCATGCCGGTCAGGGTCTCCCGCTCGGCCTCCTGAGTCTTCCGCAGGGTGATGTCCCGGATGAAGGCGATGAAGCGCCCGCCCTCTTCGGGCTTGTACTGGACACTGACCTCGACATCGAAGAGGCTGCCATTCCGGCGCCGGTGCCGGGACTCGAACCGGAGCTCGCCGGCGCTCATGATCCGCTGGATGTAGTCGGCGACAGCCCCGGACGACTGGGCGTCCTCCAGATCCGTGATGGCCATGGCGAGCAGCGCCTCCTCCGGGTAGCCGCTCATGCGGCAGTAGCTCTCATTGACCTCCAGGAGCCGGCCCTGCGGGTCCACCCGCCAGAAGCCGTCCATGGCCGTGTGGAGCACCATGCGGTGCACCTCGTCGCGGCTGCGCAGGACCTGCTGGGCCCGGAGCCGATCCACGGCCTTCCCCAGGCGCTGGGCCACAGCCTCCAGGAGGCGTCCTTCCTGGGCCAGGAAGGGGGTGCCTTCCCCCGGGAACGGAAGGGCAAGATAGCCCACCTCGAGCGTGCCGACCGAGGCCTCCCGCACCAGGATCGGCTGCTCCTGCCGCCACCGACAGGGGCGGTAGTTGGGTGTGGTGAAGGTCTGGCCTTCCACCACGACCCGGGCGCAGGCTGAGGACGAGTGCTGCCAGGCGGCCGGTAGCAGCTCCACGGTGGCCTGCAGCAGGGCCTCAAGGTCGTCCCCGCTGGCCTCGGCGGCTCTGGAAATGGCATAGAGGCAGTCCAGCTCCTTGACCCGTTCCGCCAGTTCCAGGGTGCGCTCCTGCAGGGCCACCTCGGCCGCCTTGCGCTCGGTGATGTCCTGGATCATGGCCACGAAGTAGTCGACGGACCCGTCGGCCTTCCGCACGCAGCCCGCACCGAGATCCGCAAGGAAGGTGGTCCCGTCCTTCCGCAGGAAGCGCTTCTCCAGGGAATAGCCCTCACTCTCGCCCCGCAGCACCCGCTCAAACAGGACCAGGTCCAGCGTCAGGTCCTCGGGATGCGTGAGGTCCGCCCAGGTCATGTCCTGCAGCTCCGCCCGCCCGTAGCCCAGCATGTGACAGAGGTGGTCATTGACGGCGAGCCATCCCTTCTCCGGCGAGGTGATGCAGATCCCCGCCAGGGGCAGCTCGAACCAGGCACGGAACCGGGCCTCCTCCTTCTGCTGGGCCGCCACCTGCAGGCGCCGGGAGAGCTCCTCCCCCAGCTGGAGCGTAGAGCTCTCCAGCTTCCCGGCCATGGCATCGATGTCCCGGCTCAGGTCGGCGAACTCATCCGAGCCATGCATGCCGATCCGGTAACCCAGGTTGCCCTCGGCGATGCTGCGCACACCCTGGTGCAGCGGTGCCACGCGGCGCCGGATCATGCGCACGATCATCGTGGAAGCCATCAGGGTGGTGAGCGCCACCAGGAGCGCCACCAGCGCCACGATGGCCACCAGGTGGCGGTAGGCCTGTTCGACACGCTGGCTACTGGCATCCTGCAGGGCCGTGGCGGCATCGTGCACTGCCACGGCCTTCACCAGCAGCTGGCTGGCCAGGCGCTTGTGGAGTTCCTCGTAGGCCGACCGGGAGTCATTGGCGGCCTCGAGCATGGCTGAGTTGCTGACAATGCGGCGGAAGATGGCCGCATTCTCGGCCATGTCCCGCCGCAGACGGGCGAGGATCGCCCGCTCCTGTTCCCGCTGGAACTGCACCTGGGCCATCAGGAGCAGGCCCTCTGCGGTGGCCCTGTTGTGTTCCCACATGGCCTCCATGCGGGCTTCCCGGTAGAGGAAGTACTGGTCCCGGAAGGAGGTGCGCTCCAGGAAGCCCACCTTGATCTGCTGGGCCAGGTGGAAGCTGCTCCGCGCGTCCGAGAGCTCCTGGAAGGACCAGGCCAGGAGGGGCAGCAGCACGCCCAGGGCCGCCGCCACGCAGGCGGAGACCAGGGTCAGGCGGGCGGTGATGCGCATGGGCCTACTTTCCCATCCAGACCGCCTCGGGTTTGACGGCCCTGAGGGTGTCCAGATGGATGTGCTTGCGGAAGTCAGGCATGGTGGTCCGGTCGGTGTGACCGTTCCGCATGGCCCAGCGGGTCTCGTCCTCCAGGGTGATGAGGAGGGTCTGGTCGAAGCGGACGCGGTAGTTGAAGGCGTCCCAGACCGCCGCCACCAGGGCGGGGTCGGTGCCGCTGGCGGTGGCCACGATGGCCTGGGCCTCGGCGGGGCGGGTTGCCACGAAGGCCTCCGCCTTGATCAGGGCCCGCAGCAGGCTGTGGGCCACCTCAGGGCGGCCATCCACGATCCCGGCCGAAGCAGCCACATTGAAGGTCTCGGTGTAGATCTCCGGGTCGTAGTGGATAAACCCATTGGTCCCCAGGGCGTGCTGGATCAGGGTCAGGGGGTAGTTCCAGGTGCAGACGGCATCCACGGCCCCCCCCAGGATGGCGGCCTGCATCTCCTCAGGCTTCATGGGCATGGGCCGGATGTCCTTCCGGAGCAGGCCCTGGGCGGTCAGTGCAGAGTCCAGGAAAAAGTCCGAGGTGGTGCCGGGCGTGAAGCCGATGCGCTTCCCCTTCAGATCGCGGGGGCCCCGGATGCCCGCATCCCGCCGGGCCACGATGGCATTGTTGCGGTTGCTGGATTCGATGTTGGCGATGACGAAGAAGCGCTCACCCCTGAGCACGGCAAACACCACCGGGGTTTCTGCCACGGTGGCAAAGTCGGCCTTCCCCTCCAGGAGGGACTGCAGCGCCGCCTTCCCGAAAGTGTGCATCTGGGCCTGCACCTCCAGGCCCTCTGCCAGGAAGTAGCCCTTGGCCCGGGCCACATGGACGAGGGTGCTCTGGGGCTGGGTGGTGCAGGCAAAGGTGATCCGCACCGGTGGCCGCCCGACGGTGGCGTCCCTGCGGCACCCCAGCAGGGCCGCAAGGGCCAGGAGCACCGCAAAGGCCAGCAGGGCCATGGAGGACTTGCGCATTTCATCTCCTCGGTGGGGACTCAAGCCCCTTTCCGGTTACATCCTCGGCTTAGCCTGGAGCAGCCTCGCTCCGGTGCTAGGCCTCCCGACGTCCCCACATCCTCGCCGGCAGGGGGCCCGGGAGCTCGAAGGCCCGGCCCGTGGGGTGCAGGAGCCGGACGATCGCCAGGGCGTTCAGGAGGTCCGCCGCCAGTCGATCGGCGGTACGCCGCAGGTCTGCCCCCTGAGAGCCCTGGGGATCCCGCAGAAGCCCCCGGGCGCAGGGCTCGGCGTCCTCCAGAAAGAGGCGGACGGAATGAAGAACCTGGTCTTGATCGAGCATGGTTGCACCTCGCCAGGGGGGGGTTAAGGGACTACAGGGCGGCAGCGTCCAGGGCCATCAGCTCACCGTCAGAAAGCAGGCGGTCCAGGTCCAGGAGGATGAGCATGGTGTCCGAGCCGCTCGCACCCGGAAGGTTGGCCAGGCCCGAGATGAACTCCCGGTTCAGGGCGCTCTGGACACCCAGGTCTGGAGCGGGTCGGATGGCGGCGGGATCCAGGTCCAGCACATCCGAAACCGAGTCCACGCGGATGCCCAGGGTGCGCTTCATGGCCTCCACAATCACGATGACCGGGCGGAGGTCGTCGGGGGCCGCCCCCAGGGCGAAGCGCTGA
>CAITBU010000164.1 GCA_903890595.1 uncultured Holophagaceae bacterium
CAAGCTGGCCCGGGAGCAGATGGCCCTGGGTTATGACATCCGGGAGGTCACGGACGAGGCCTTCCGCAGCCCCCACAGCGTGGTCTTCGACCAGGCCGAGAACCGCATGCACACCATCAAGGCGGTGTTGGTGGCGACCCTCACCTAGCCGCGCCTACCAGGACCGAACCTGGAAGGCGAGGCCGCCCAGGAACAGGGCCAGGTCCAGGTCGTCCACGACACTATCGCCATTGAGGTCCGCAGCGGCGTTCCAGTTGGTGCTGGCGGGCGTGGCGCCGTAGGCCCGGGCGATGGTGGCCAGGTCCAGGACATCGGTGACCCCGTCGCCGTTGAAGTCGCGGGTCTTGACGGTGAAGGACGAGGCGCTGGTGCCTATCCCCGCAGGGGTGGTGACCGACACCGTCCCAGTCGTGGCACCCGTAGGTACCGTGGCGGTGATGGAGGTCGCGGAGACCACGGTGAAGGTGGCCGAGGTGCCGTTGAACCTCACGGCGGTGGCCCCCGCGAAGCTGGTGCCCGTGAGGGTGATGGTGGTACCCACGAGACCGCCGGACGGGCTGATGGCCGTGACGGCGGGGGACAGGATCACCGTGAGGGTAGCCGTGTCGCTGGTCGCAGTTCCGTTGTCATCCGTCACGGCCACCGTGAACTGGGCCCCACTGTCAGAGCCTGTGGCCGCAGGCGTCGTGTAGGAGCTTGCATTGGCGCCGACCTTGGCGCCGCCCTTCTTCCACTGGTAGCTGAGGCTGCCGGAAGTGGCCGTGGCTGCCACGGTGAAGGTGGCGGTCTGCCCCGCATAGACCGCTTGGCTGGCGGGCTGGGTGGTGAGGGTGGGGCCGTAGGGTGACAGGGTGATCTCCCAGATCCCTCGGCCGAAGGTGGCGGCCCGCAGGAAGCTGGAGTCCGGTGCGATGTAGAGGTCCTTGACGTTCACCAGGGGCAGCCCCGAGCCGAAGCGCGCCCAGGTGGCACCCCGGTTCAGGCTCTGGTACATGCCGAGGTCCGTGGCTACGTAGAGCACGCCTGAGTGGGTGGGGTCCACCACCAGGGACTCCACGACAACTCCCGTCGGAAACCCGGGGTTCGCGTCGAGGGCCATGAAGAGGTTGCCCCCGTCCGTGCTCTGCCACAGGTGGCTGGCGGTGGCCACCTGGGCGACGGAGCCCACATAGAGCGTGCTGGAGGTGGTGGGGTCAAAGGTCACGCAGCTCAGGTTGCCGCTGCTGTTCGGCAAGGTCCCCAGGGTGGTCCAGCCCGTGCCACCGTTGGTGGTGAGGTAGCCCCGGCCCCCCTTTACCACCACGGCCAGGGTCTGAGGGTTGCTCCTGGAGACGGCCATATTCCGAATGACCTCGGAGCTGGCAATCGGACTCGAGGCCAGTGCGGTCCAGGCGGCCCCATAGTTGGTGGTCCTGTAGATCTTCGTGAAGCTGTGGGTGTAGAGCGTGTTGTTGGCGGAATCTGATAGGTCTGGGATCAAGTTCGTCACAAAGGGGGCGTTGCGCCCTCCGGCCTCGGTGATTCCAATCGTGGCTGCGTTCTGGGTTGTCCAGCCGTCCAGGGTTCGGACGAGGTTCATGTTCTGCGAACCCCCCATGGCCATGTTGCCGTTGAGAGCATGGATGTGTCCGGCCATCCCGTCGCCACCTATCACCAAGCCGAAGCAGGTGCTGCTGGCGAGACCGCCGCCATCATCCACGCGGACCCGGGTACCGTTGTCCTGGAGTCCGGCCACGATCTGATTCCTGGCGGTGGCGGGGGTGGTGGCGGCGGTGTTCCCAAACCGCCACACCTCATGGCTGTTGATCCCCTGGTTCCACCGGTTGTCGATGTAGGTGGGATCCGAGGGCTGGGAGGCACTCGACCCGGACCGCGGGATGGGGGTACGGTAGGGGTCCCTGACGATGCAGAGGCCCCCGTCGTTGCCCAGGTAGAGGGTGGGCGGGCCAGTCTTGGCCCAGGCCGAACAGTGGTAGTCCGGGTGGGCATAGACCGTGTCCTGGTCGTAGCCGTAGGCCATCTGGACCCAGCTCGTGCCGCCGTCCAGGGTTCGGTACAGGGCGTGGTTGGCCCCCGCCCAGACCTTGTTGGCGTCTGCCGGATCCACCGCGATGTCCTGGGTGTAAAAGGGCAAGCCGCCGTCATTCGCCGACTGAAAGGAGTCGGTGTAGGTCTGGAACAGGCTGCCGGGGGCCGTGGGGGCAGCGAGGTAGGTCCAGGTGTGCCCATTATCGATGGTCTTCAGCAGACCCTTGGCAAAGGTCTGATCGCTCAGTCCAAGGAGGGCCCAGCCTTGGGTGGCGCTGGCGGCACTGGTAGCGACAGTCATCCGCCCGGGGGTACCGGGCAGGCCGCTGAGAGTGGCCTTAGTCCAGGTCAGGCCGGCATCATCGCTGGCGTAGATGGCTCCGGTATAGCTCTTGTACTGAGTGCAGACCAGGTCTGACGAGCTGAAGGCCTGGAGGCTCCAGACAGTGTCCAGGGCGAGTCCTGTGGTGATCTTGCTGAAGGTGTCCCCGCCGTCCGAGGAGCGGTAGAGGCCGTCATCCCCACCCACCAGCACGATGTTGGCCGTCAGCGGCAGAATCGCATGGGTGTAGGTGGTGGCTCCGAGAATCACGGGGCTGGACCAGATGCCGCCGCCATCGGTGCTCTTGTAGAAGCCGATGCAGCCCGAAGCGCTGTTGCCGACCGTCTGCCCTTCAGTATCGCCCATGCTCAGGTAGAGCGTGTTGGGGTCGGCGGGGCTCATGGCGAGAGCCCCCACGGAGGTGCTGCCGCCACTGCTGGTGCTAGGGATGGTGTCGGTGATGTTGGTCCAGGTCCAGGGGCCGCTGCTGGCATAGTCTGCGTTGGTGGTCTTGAACACCCCACCGGCCGCCGTAGCCACATAGAGGGTCTTGGGGTCCGTGGGATGGGTTACAACGCTCACCAGGCGGCCACCGTCCATATCGGGTCGGGCCGCCGTCACGGGCTCCTTCGTGGGACCGAGGGAACGCCAGACGGGGACGCTGCTGGCCGCTGGGGACACTTTCTGCCCCGGCCGGGCAAGGGCCGGAAACCGGTCCTGCCACCGTGCGACCTCCCGGGTTGCCACCCCCAGCCTGAACTTCAGGTAGTCCAGGGGCGCCTTCCCCCCATACCAATAGAGCAGCCAGTCCCCACGGGCCCCGGGGTCGTCCGGAATGCGCAGGACTGTTGCATTGGAACCCATGTCTTTCGGCATGAGCTTTCGGGATGGCTCCCGGGCCTTCTCCTGTTCCTGGGCGGGCAGAGGGAGGGCCCCCTGCAGCAGGAGGCCCACCACCAAGGCCTTGAGGGTCTGTCCGAATCGCCAGTTCATGGCACGCTCCTGGGGAGGTGGGTCGGGCAGTGGTTCCCGCATCAGGACCGTCGCAGGTGAACCAAAGAGTCAGTCTCGGGTTCAGCAGCAGGGATTGCTACGGTAATTTATTGCCAAGTTAGATACATAGAGCAGCCTGCGAATACGCTGAATCGCTTAGATCAACAAACCACCCAGGAGGGGCCTGTTCTGCCCCTCCCGTTCAAAGCAAGAAAGAGGCGAGGTCAGGGTGCTAAGGTAGGAGCCACCCAACCCAAGGAGTTCCCCATGCGCATGCTTCGGCTGCTCGTCATCCCCATCCTGGCGACCCTCTCCCTCGCCGCCCAGGAGTCCGCCCTGTCCGGCACCTGGACCCAGAGCCGGGCTGATGACGTGGTGGCAGCGGTGA
>CAITBU010000165.1 GCA_903890595.1 uncultured Holophagaceae bacterium
CTTTGTTTGATCAGCCTTTCATCATCTTTTGATCGGTGTTCATCGGTGTTCATCGGTGGTTAATAGGCACTTTTCATTGAAGCAGCCCAGGTGCTGTAGGCTGGCGGGATGCTGGACCTTCTGCTGATCCCTGCGGTGCTGCTGGTGGCGTTGGCGCTGCGGGCGGTGCGGCGGGGCGCGCACCGGACGCACGGCTACCTCATGACCGCGGCCTTCACCACGGTGGCCCTGCGCATGTGGCTGCGGCCCCGGGCCTTCCCATCGGGCTACCTGGAGGTGGTGGTGGGTGTGCTGGGCCTCGCCGGCCTGACCATGATCCTGGGCCGTGGCGCCCTGGCCTGGCGCGAAGGCCGCACCCGCAACCCGCGGATCCCCCGCCTCCACCGCGCCCTGGGTACCCTCACCCTGACCACCTTCACCCTGGCGCTGGTCTTCTGGCTCCTGCGGGACCGGACCTGAGCTACTCAGGCCGCAAAGCCTGAACCACGAAGACCACGAAGGAGGGCCAACGATCCTGTCTCCTTCGTGGTCTTTCCGTCTTCGTGGTTAAGTCCTTTTCACCTCGTCCGGCTTTCTCCGCTTTCCTCCGCTCCTCGGCTGTCCTCTGCGTTCATTCGTTTCATGGAGGCCAAACCTCAGAGCCCCAGCACCCGCCGGACTTCTTCCATGCGGCGGCGGCTGATGGTGATGCGGCCGGTGGCCAGCACCAGCTCGTCTTCGCCGGTCACTTCCCGCACCGCATCCAGACGCACCAGGGCATTGCGGTGCACCCGCAGGAAGCCGTGGTCCGAGAGGCGCTCTTCCCAGTGAGAGAGACTGCCATCTACAGGCAGGCGGCCCTCCGGCGTCCAGGCGACGCAGTCCCCCAGGTCCGCCACCAGGGCCTCCACCTCCTGGGGCCGCAGCAGGCGCGTGGCGCCCTTCTTCCGCACCGGCAGACGCAGCCACTCCTTTTGCAGGGGTTCGTCCTTGGGGTGGATACGGGCGATGGCCTGGGCCACGCCCACCCGGGAGATGGGCTTCAGCAGGTAGTGCACCGCCCCGCCTGCAAACGCCTCGATGGCGTGCTGCGGGTAGGCCGTCACGAAGACCAGCGCGGGCCGGGGCTCGGGCAGCATGTGCATCAGCTCCGTGCCCTTGATGCCCGGCATCTCGATGTCCAGGAACACTGCGTCCGGCCGCTGGGCCGCGATGGCCGCCAGGCCCAGGCGCCCGTTCTCCGCCGAGGCCACCACGCAGAGCCCCGGCAGCTCATTCAGCAGATCCACCAGATGCTCCCGCGCCAGCGGCTCGTCCTCGATGACCACGATGCGGATCACGCCTGCCTCCACCGGAAGCCTACCCGATGCCGGCCCTCCACCAGGCCCATGTCCAGATCCTCAGGCTTCTCCAGCCGCTGGCGCAGGGTCGCCAGAGCCGTGCCGGTGCCCTGGAGGTCGCTCACCCCGGGGCCCGGATCCTCCACCCAGAGGTGCAGGGCCCCGTCTTTCTGCTCCGCACCGATGCGCACCTCGCCGCCCTGCTCCAGGGGCGCCACGCCGTGCTTGATGGCATTCTCCACCAGCACCTGCAGGGCCAGGGGCGGCACCTGGGCAGTCTCCAGGGCCTCAGGTACTTCCACGGTCACCCGCAGACGATCGCCCAGCCGCGCCCGCTCGATGCCCAGGTAGGCCTCCACGAAAGCCAGCTCCTCCTTCAGCGGGATCGTCGATCGGTCCGAGGCGGCGATGACCTGCCGGAAGAGCTGGGCCAGGTGCTCCGTCGTGGCCTGGGCCGCGCGCGGGTCCTGGTCGATCTGGGC
>CAITBU010000166.1 GCA_903890595.1 uncultured Holophagaceae bacterium
ACGTAGTTCTTGGTCTCGGTGCGCAGCCAGCGGCTGCGGTGCAGGTCCCAGAAGTTACGGCTGCCGACGTTCTGGATGGCGCGGTCCAGGGTGAGGGGGCCGGCGTTGTAGCTCGACGCCGCCAGGTACCAGTCGCCGCTGATCTGATAGAGCCGCTTGAGGTAGCGGGCCGCCGCCCGGGTGGCCTTGATGGGGTCCCGCCGCTCCTCCACCCAGGCGGTGCCATTGAGGCCGTAGATGCGTCCGGTGGAGCGGATGAACTGCCACATGCCCACGGCCTTGGCCCGGCTGTTGGCATCGTTGCGGTAGCCTGACTCGATGAGGGCAAGGTAAGCGAGGTCCGAGGGCACGCCCTCTTCTGCAAAGACCTGGCGCACCATGGGCAGGTACATGGACGCGCGCCCCAAGGCGTTCTCCATGAAGCCCTTGCGGGAGGTGGTGAACAGGTTCACCCAGGTGAGCACCTTGTCGTTCAGGTCAATGGGGTAGTCGTAGCTGGCCCCCTGCTCTGCCGCCCGTACCCGCTCCAGCTCGGCTCGCAGCTCGTCGCCGGTGATGCTGACGACCTCATTTTGGGCCTTGAGACCGGGCTCTGGCTCCGAAGATTCATCCCCGGCTTCAGGCTCCTGGGCGTCTTTCATGCGCTGCAGGAGGGCCTGCACCTCCGGTTGGCGCAGCAGGTCCAGGGACCAGTCCGTCGTGAGGGTATCGGCTTCCTCCCCCAGGCGGGCCAAGGCCTCCTCGTCATCGTCCTCCAGGGCCTTCTCGGCGGCTTCCACCAGGAGGCGGAGGCGCTGGATCCGCTGCGGGTCCGTCTCGGGCGGACGCACCGCCGGACTGGCCTGGGCCACCGGGGCCTGGGGTGCCGGCGGCTCGGCCGAGGGCATCCCCAGGAGGAGTGAGGCCAGGATTCGGACCGGCACTAGTGGCTTTCGGCGCTCACCAGGGCCGCGTAGGCCGTGGGATCGAGGAGGCCATCGAGGCCGCCGCTGAGGCGGACCTTCACCATCCAGCCCGCGCCATAGGGATCCTCGTTGACGGCTTCAGGGTGATCAGCCAGGGTCTCGTTGACCGCCAGCACCTCGCCGGCCGCCGGCAGATTCAGCTCGGAGACCGTCTTCACGGACTCCACCGTGCCGAACTCCTCGCCCTGGCCGATGGTGGCCCCGACCTCAGGCAGGTCCACGAACACCACGTCTCCGAGGGCCTCCTGGGCGTAGTGGGTGATCCCCACCACCGCAGTGCCATCGCCAGCGGCGCGGATCCACTCGTGGTCCTTCGTGTACAGCAGGTCGGCAGGGAACATGGGGCCTCCGGAAAAGGTTGGATGAGCGGGGTGCTTTTTGTTGCTTTAGCTGAGAGCTGACAGCTGATCGCCGACAGCCAATTGTTACTTTTGCCTCTTATAGAACGGCGTCCTGATGATCTCCGCGTCCACTGCCCGGCCCCGGATCTCAATCTGGAAGCGGCCGCCCAGGACCGCCTGGTCGGTGGGGACGTAGGCGAGGCCCAGGTTGATGCCGCAGGTGGGCGAGGGGGCGCCGCTGGTGACGAAGCCCACGGGGGCGCCGTCCTTCACCACGGGCATGTGATCCCGGGCGATGTCGCGCTTCTCCAGGGTCTTGAAGCCCACGAGCTTGCGGGCGGCTGGGGCGGCCTTGGCGGCGAGCAGGGCGTCGCGGCCGATGAAGGGGCCCTTGTCGAGCTTCACGATCCACCCCAGGCCCGCTTCGAGGGCGTGGATGGTGTCGTCGATCTCGTGGCCGTAGAGGGCCATCTTGCACTCCAGGCGGAGGGTGTTGCGGCAGCCCAGACCCGCCGGCAGCAGACCCTGGGGCGTGCCAGCCGCCATCACGGCATCCCACACCTTGGGGGCATCGGCGGCGGCGCAGTAGAGCTCAAAGCCGTCCTCGCCGGTGTAACCCGTGCGGCTGATGAGGCACGGCACGCCGGCCACCTGGCCGTGGGTGAAGAAGTAGTAGCCGATGGGGTCCAGCGGAGTCTCGGTGAGGGGCTGGAGGATGGCCAGGGAGCGGGGCCCCTGGAGGGCGATCTGCCCCGTAGCAGGGCTCTCGTTCACCACGGTGCAGTCGAAGGCGGGGGCGTGGGTCTGCACCCAGGCGAAGTCCTTGTCGCAGTTGCCGGCGTTCACCACCAGCAGGAACTCCTCCTCGCCCTCGCGGTAGACCAGCAGGTCATCGACAAAAGTGCCGTTCTCGTAGAGGAAGGCCGTGTAGTGGATCTGCCCAATGACCAACTGGGAGACAGCGTTGGGCGTGAGGTGCTCGATCAGGGCCAGGGCCCCGGGGCCCTTCACGCGGATCTCGCCCATGTGGCTGACGTCGAAGAGCCCGGCCCGGGTGCGCACCGCCTCGTGCTCCGCCAGGATGCCTGCCGGGTACTGCACGGGCATGTCCCAGCCGCCGAAGTCGACCATCTTGGCGTTCAGGGCGCGATGGGCTGCGTTGAGGGGGGTCTTCATCAGCTCGGACATCGGGGGCTCCAGAAGCCTCAGTCTAGCCCCGCACCACCCAGGGCAGAAGGCCAGCCAACTCCCAGCCCAGGCTCCAGGTGCCGTCCTGACCACAGTTTGTGACGAGGCGCACATCCAGCGGGAGGACCTCAACCCCTGCCTGGGCGGCCTGAAGGAGGGCCTTGGCATAGGCTGGGTCCACCTCCCGGGCGGCGTCGAAGCAGGTCACATCCTGCCGGTGGACAAAGAAAACTATGGCTGCCCGGTGGCCCGCCGCCACCATGGCCTCCAGCTCCCGGAGGTGCTTGGCTCCGCGCAGGGTCACCGCATCCGGAAAGAGCGCCCAGTCACCGTCCTTGAGCGTGGTGTTCTTCACTTCGATGTAGACCTCCCGGGCCTCGGCGTCCGTGGCCAGCACATCGATGCGGCTGCTCTCGGAGCCGTAGCGCACTTCCGTGCGCACCTGGCGGAGCCCCGGCAGGCCTGGCAGCACGCCCCGGCGGGCAGCCTCGGCCACCACGCGGTTGGGCATGCCCGTCTCCACACCCACCCAGCCCCCTGGCCGCTCCACAGCCAGCCAGGTGAACTTCAGCTTGCGCTCAGGGTTGGCCGCCCGCTCCAGGAGCACCCGGTCTCCGGGCTCCCAGCAGGTCTTCATGGAGCCGGTGTTGGTGGTGTGGGCCGTGACCAGGGTCCCGTCGGCGAGGGTGACATCGGCCAGGAAGCGCTTGTACCGGGTGACGAGGGTCCCCGCCACCAGACCTGTGCGCTCGACCAGGCTCACGGCCACTGGGCCAGGATGTGCTCCAGGGCCTCAGGCAGGTTGGCGGCCACCAGGTCGGCGCCAGAGCCGTCCACGTTGGCACCATAGCCCGTGAGGACCAAGGCGACCTTGCAGCCGGCCCGGCGGCCCGCTTCCAGGTCAATGGACTTGTCGCCGATCATCCAGGAGCGACTGAGGTCCAGACCATGGTCTTCCGCAGCCCGCTGGAGCATGCCGGGGTTGGGCTTGCGGTCAGGGTGATCGGCCACGGCGTACTCCCCCTGGCCTTCCTGGTGGTGGGGGGCCACGTAGATGGCATCCATGCGGGCACCTTCCGCACCCAGGAGGTCGGCCATGCGCTCCATAACGGCATCGAAGTCGGACCACTGGAAGCGGCCCCGCCCGATGCCACTCTGATTGGTCACCACCACCACCGGAATGCCCAGGGCGTTGAGGCGCGCCACGGCCGTTGCAGCACCCGGGATCAGGATCAGCAGTTCAGGGTCGGAGAGGTGGTCCACCTCTTCGTTGAGCGTGCCGTCCCGGTCCAGGAAGATGGCTGGCTTCAAGGCAGCCACTCGGCGACGCAGACATCGAACTGGCGGGGGCCCCGGGGAGCGCGGCCGCTGACCCAGAGCAGCTTCCGACCATCCGGACTGAAGTGCGGGAAGCTGTTGAACACGCCGGTCCAGGTGATACGCTCCAGGCCCGTGCCATCCAGGTTCACGCGGAAGAGGTCGAAGCCCCGGCCCTTGCCCTGGTCGTCGTGGTGGTTGGAGGCGAAGACGATGCCCTTCCCGTCCGGGGTGAAGATGGGGGCAAAGGCGGCACCGGGTAGGCGCGTGACCTGCCGCTTGCTGGTGCCATCGGCGTTCATCACCCAGATGTCCATGGCCATGGGCTCCACCAGGTTCTGCTTGAGCAGCTCCTGGTACTTGACCGTGGCGACCTCGCCCTGGGGATAGTTGGTGCGCCAAGCGATGAGCTTGGAGTCGGGGCTAAAGACGGCACCACCGTCATAGCCCAGGCGGTCCGTGAGGCGCATCGGGTTGCGGCCATCCACATCCACCCGCCAGATGTCCACATCGCCGCCGCGCTGGCTGGTGAAGATGATCCAGCGCCCGTTGGGGGAGACCGTGGCCTCGGCATCGTAGCCAGGGGCCGGGAGGAAGGGCTTGAGGTCGCTGCCATCCACATTGGCCGTGTAGAGCTCGAAGTCCTGGAACACCGGCCACTGGTACTTGCCGGGGGTGTAGGGCGGGCCCTCCGGGCAGGAGGCCCCGGCTCCGTGGGTACTGGCAAAGATGATCTGCTTGTCGCCCGGCAGGAACCAACCGCAGGTAACCCGACCAGTGCCGGTGCTGACCCGCTTCTGCTCAGAGCCGTCAGCGTTCATGACGAAGAGCTGATCGCAGGGGTGACCGTCCCGGGTGCTCTGGAAGATGATCTTCTTGCCATTGTTGGACCAGTAGGCCTCGGCATTGGAGCCAGTGGCCGTGAGCTTCTTCACCGCCCGCAGGTGGACCTCACGGGTGTCCAGCAGGGGATTGGGCGCCGGTGCGGGTGCCGGTGTTGGCGCCTGGGCCAGCAGCAGCAGGGGGCAGAGAAAGGCCAGAATTTTCCGATTCATCAGAGCTCCGAATCCGGCCGAGTCCGGACTTCAGCAGGATGCCAGACTTGGCCGCCTGTTGGGACATCAAAGGCCCCCTGCCCCTCCTCCAGCCCCTTTGCTCCAGGCAGATAAGTCAGGTCAAGGGCAGTCGAATCCGCAAGTTGGAGCCCCGTTCCTCCGGTGATACCGTTAGCTCCCCGCCATAGGCCTCCAGGAGCTGAGCGCAGATGGCCAGCCCGGGACCGGGGGCCCTGACGCCTTCTCCAGGAGGCAGGTTATGGAAGGGCAGCATGGCCCCGGTGAGCAGAGCCGGGTCGATGGGCGCACCGTCGTCCGAGACCTCCAGCTGCAGAAGGTCGGGCCCTCCCGAGGTCTGGAAGGTGAGGTGCGTGCCACCCCCTGCATTCGCATGGTCCAGCAGGTGGCTGAACAGCTCTTCGAAGTCAGCCCTGACCCCGAAGATCCGGTCCGTCGTGGCATGGAAGGCCAGGTCGATCTGCACGCCCTCGCCGATGCGGCCCTCGGCCCGGGCAATGGCGATCTCGGCCCGTAGCAGGGTGTGGACCCGCAGCCAGTGGGGGGACCCCGCCTCGGTGGCCCCACTCCGCCGACGGAGGGCCTCGAGCAGGCTTTCCACTTCGTCCAAGGCCAGGCGGATGCGCTCTCGGCTGGGGGGCGACGGCTGGGGAGCATCGGCGGCCGTGGCTTCGGCAGGGCCGGCCTCCTCCCGCAAGATGGCAAGGGGGCGGGCGAACTTCTGCAGCAGCGACGGTAGCAAGGCCTCCAGGGGGGCCCCCCGGTCCCGAGCCCGGAGGGCTTCCTGGGCTTCCAGCAGGGCCTCGTAGGCATCCTCCAGGCCCTCGTAGCTGGTACCCAGAGCCTGGTGGGTGGCATCGACCCGGTCCAAGAGGCCGGCGTTCTCGAGGCTCACCTGGAGGATGCCGCCATGGAGGGCCGCCAGGTTGGTCTCGAGGGGCAGAAAGGGCGCGCCATTCCGGTCCGCCGCCAGAAAGCCCCAGAGGTTCCTTTCCGCCATCCGGCTCCGCAGGGGCAGCAGCAGGGGCTGCGAGCTAGGGGACCAGAGCCCCAAGCCAATGCCCGCATGCCAGCAGGGGGAATCGGTCAGCTCAGACCCGGCGATCACGACACCCCCCGAAAGATCAGCCATGGCGAGCACCAGGGGGTGCTCCGCCGGAAGCACAGAAGCCTGCTCCAGGGTCCCATTCCGCCACTCCTTGCCGGTGTAGTAGGCCCCGCTGTTGTGCAGTTGGTAGGACCGCAGCCGCCCCAGCCCAAGCTCCCCTTGGACCTGTCGAAGCACTTGCCTAAGGATCTCCTCGCCGTCCTGAAGAGGGGCGAGCTCCCGACTCAGGGAGAGCAGACGGGTCATGTTGCTGGTGCGCTGGTCCAGCTCCGCCTGAGCGGTCTGGAGCTTGAGAGCCCCCTGCCTGGACTCGAGCAGCTGAGCCTCGAGATGCCCCACCACCTGCCGGCTGAACTGCCGGAGGGCCAGCCCCTCTCGGCCAGCCTCCAGGCGGTCCCGCTGGCCGTGGAGGTAGGCCTCCACCTGCCCCACAAACAGGAAGGGATCAATGGGCTTGGGGATGAAGCCATCACAGCCGGTGACCAGGGCGGTTTCCCGGTCGTTGCGCATGGTCTTGGCCGTGAGGGCCACGATGAGGGTGTCCTGGAGGGACGGCTCTTGGCGCAGCTTGGTGGCCACCTCGAAGCCCGAGAGGCCCGGCAGGTTGATGTCCAGCAGGATGAGGGGCGGCTGCAGGCTCAGGGCCAGCTCACAGCCCCGGAAGCCATCCTCGGCCCAGTGCATCTCGTAGCCCGCCTGGGACAGGAGGCGCTGCACCAGGCGCCAGTTCATGGGGTTGTCCTCGATGCAGAGGACCCTGACCGGGGCCGTGCTCATGCCGGGCCGCCTCTGGCCAGGGGCATTTCCACCACAAAGGTGCTGCCCTCGCCCTTCACGCTGGCGACGGTGATCCGGCCATTCATGAGCCCCATGAAGCGCTGGCTGATAGCCAGCCCGAGGCCGGTACCACCGAACTGCCGGGTGATGCTGCCATCCACCTGCTGAAAGGGCTTGAAGAGACGCCCCAGTTCCTCCGGGTTCATGCCGATGCCAGTGTCCTCGATGCGCACCCGGAAGGTGCCGTCAGCCACGGTGCCCTGGATGGAGACGGTGCCGGCCTCGGTGAACTTGACCGCATTGCCAGCCAGGTTGGTGAAGACCTGGCGGAGGCGGGAGGCGTCACCCATCACGCGCACCGCGCCGGCCGGGCGCTCGTAGTCGATGGCAATGGGGCGGCCCTGGATGAGCCCGGCGGCCATGGCTCGCACTTCGTCCAGCAGCTGCACGGGGTCGATCTCCCTGAGTTCCAGCTCCATCTTGCCCGCCTCGATCTTGGAAAGGTCCAGGATCGAGTCGATGAGCCCCAGCAGGGACTTCCCACTCTGGTAGATGATGCCCAGGTCCTCCCGGGCTTCCGGCTCCAGGGTGCCTCGGGGGTCCTGCATGAGCATCCCGGAGAAGCCGATGATGGAGTTGAGGGGCGTCCTCAGCTCGTGGCTCATGTTGGCCAGGAAGTCGTCTTTGAGGCGGTCCACCTCCTTGAGCTTCTGGTAGCTGGTGAGCAGGTTGTCGTTCAGGTCCCGCAGCTCCCGGGTCTTCTCCTGGACCTTCTCCTCCAGGGTGCTGGCCCAGGCCTTCAGCTCTGCTCGGCTCTGCTCCAGACCTCGGGTGCGCTCGGTCACCAGCCCTTCCAGGTTGGCCCGGATCTCCTCCAGCTCCCAGATGGTCTCCATGAGCTGGCGGGTCCGCTCCTCCACCCGGTACTCCAGCAGGCGGTTCTGGCGCTCGATCTCGTCCCGGGAGAGCTTGAGGCGCTCGGTCATCACCGCAAAGGACTGGCTCAGGTCCTGCACCTCATCCCGGGTGTTTACCGTCACGGAAACCCCCTCCAGGTTGCCCAGGGCCACTTGCTGGGCCGCCTCGGTGAGCTGGATGACGGGCCGGAGGTAGATGTTGGACAGGAAGACGGCGGCACCGATGCCCAGCACCAGGGTGACCAGGCCCACGGCCAGGCTGGCCCGGATGTTCTCCCGGATGGCGCGCTGGGTCCCCTCCGTGGTGAAGCCGATCACCAGCGTGCCGACCTTGTCGGCCCGGGGCTCCTCGTAGAAGACCGGTGCCACGGCCACGAGCATGCTGTCCTCGCGGCGGGTGTAGGTGTGGGAGACCCCCTCCCGCGCCACCTGGCCCACGGCCCACTCCGGCGTGGTGGGGGTGCTGTCCAGGGGCTCGCCCTTGGGTCCATAGACGGCGCTGAAGCGGAAGGCGGGGATGTTCTGCACGCCCTGGAGGACCTTGGCGATGTCCCGGGTGTTGCCCATGCTCACCGCCGGCCCCAAGGCATAGCTCGCCGTCTCGGCGACCTGGCGGGCACTCAGCTCAGCCTGGGACTGGATCTGCCGTTCCGCCCAGCGAGGGTAGTACAGCAGATTGAAGGCGATGAACGAGAGGACCAGGATGCTGATAACGGTGCTCAGCTTGGTCTTGATGGAGACTCGGAACATTCGGGGGACCCTGGGAACCGTCTCCCAGCCTAGCAGTGGCGGCCGGGTCCCGTTCCCATTTGCATGGGGGGACCGCTAGGACAGCTTGAAGAGGTTGACCTCGCGGTTGAGCAGATGCACCCGCACACCCAGCTGCTCGACGGCCCCGGCGGACACCTCGATGGCGCCCTCGCTCTCGATGGCCTTCCCCAGGACCCGGTTAATGGTCTCCTTCAGGGCGTGCACGTGGGCCTCCTGGCGCCCCAGGATCTCGTGGAGGTGGCCCGCCAGCGCACTCACCTGCTCCGTCGCCCGGGCGATCTCGTCGCTGCCGATGCCCTGCTCCCGGGTGGAGTCCCGCACCACTGCGGTGGCCTGCTGGACGTTCATGGCCAGGGACAGAATGTAGTTGCTGGTCTGTTGCTGTTCCTCGATGACGGAGCGGATGGCCCCTGCCTGCCGATGGATATTCCGGTTGGCCTCGTGGATCAGGGATGCCTGCCCCGCCTGCTGTAGGGCCTCGCCGAGAATGCCAGCCACCACGCTGTCGGTCTCGCTGACGGACTCCAGGATCGCCTGGAGCGCCACCTCGCTCTGGGCCACGGAGTCGGCTCCGTCCCGCACGGCATCCAGGCCCAGCTCCACCTGCTGGTAGGCCTTGCGGATCTCCGCCTGGAGGGCCCCGATGATCTGCTGGATCTCCTGGGTGGAGCGCCCCGTCTGCTCCGCCAGGTGCTTGATCTCGTCGGCCACCACGGAGAAGCCTCGGGCCTGGCCCTCGCCCGAGCCGCCCTGGGAGGCGATGATCGCTGCATTCAGGGCCAGCAGGTTGGTCTGCTGGGCATGGTCCCCGATGTAGTCGAGGATCTTGGCGATCTCCGAGCCCATCTGCAGGAGGCTCCGGGTGGTCCCGTGGAAGTCCTTGACCACCCGCTCGATGACCTGGATCTTCTCCCGGTTGCGGGCCACCAGCTCCATCCCTCTGCCGGCGTTGTGAATCACCTTCTTGGTGTAGCGCTGGGCGATCTTCACGCTGTCATCGATGGCGGAAGTGCTCTGCTCCAGGTTCTCGGCGAACTCCCGGGTGTGCTCGGCATGCCCGGCCAGGTGGTCGATGTTCCGGCCCACATCCTTGATGGTCACATCGAAGTCCCGGAGGGCGGCAGTGATGCCCTCCACCACCACCAGCAGCTCGTCCATGCTGCGGTTGATCTGCTGGCCGCTGGCCGCCATCTCAGTGATGGTGGCGGTGGTGCTCTCCGAGGCCAGGCTCAGCTCTGCAGAGCTGGCGCTGATCCCGATGGAAGTCTCGGTCAGCTGGTTGATCTCCCGGTGGAACCCATCGATCAGGGCTCGCTGGCCCTGGTTGGAGTGGCGCACCGCATCCCCAGAGTCCCGGATGAGGGCCGTAGCCTTGGACAGCTCCCGGCTGGCCGTGCGGATCTGCACCACCATCCCCCGGAGGCTGGCCACCATCCGCCCGAAGCCCCCCACCAGGGAGGAGACCTCGTCATCACTGTAGACCGCCGCCAGGCGATCGATGCGGCCCTCGCTCACCTGCTGGGCGTTGCGGCTGAGCAGGAGCAGCGGGTGCTGCACGTCCCGGAGCAGGAGGGGAATGAAGTAGGCCAGGAAGGCCCCCGCCAGGAGCAGGATGACCAGGTTGGGCACGAGCGCCTTCCAGACGGTCTCCGAGTACTCGGCCTCGGAAATCACCGCCTGGAGGTGAGACCCATCGGAGAGGCGGCGCACCACCTCCACATCGCCAATCCCGGAGGGGGCGATGCGAGCCCCCAGAACCGCCCCGCCCCGGGCCGGGGAGAGGTGGAGGGTGAGGCCCCCGCCGGCCCCCAGCTTGAGGGTGTTGATGAAGCCTTCCAAGTCCTCCTGGGAGCCGGGGAACTCCATCGCAGCCTCAACCACATCCACCAGGTGCCCCACCTCGTAAGTGGCGAAGCCCATCACCTTGCTCTGGATGGAGGACTGAAGGGTGAGCCCTGAGACCAGGATGGACAGGAGCAGCACACCCCCTGCGATGCCCAGGATCCCGAACCCGAACTTGGCTCTCAGGCTGGTGGTGAAGCGGTCCTCCAGGCCCTCGAAGTCCGGCGTCTCCGCCAGCGTCCGGAAGGCCCGCATGAGGTTCTGCTTGGCCACGAAGTACAGGCTGATGGCCCCCAAGGTCGAGAGCACGAGGAACATGGCCAGGGTGATGAAGCTGGCCCAGAGGCTGCGCTCCAGGAACAGCTTCACCCAGAGGTAGCCCCCCCCGCTCAGACACAGGCCCAGGTAGAAGAACAGGGCCGAGCTGGCCTGGGGGAAGCGCGTCAGGAGGCGGGCGCTGGCGGGACCCAGCCCCCGGGCATCCAGGAGGCGCCCCAGACGGTAGACCTGGAGGAGCGAGAGGGTGGCGGAGACGAGCAGGAGGCCAAATCCAGCCAAGCTGCCCTGGAGGGTGAAGCGGAAGCCGAGCGGGGCGGTAAAGCCCCAGAGCACCGTTGTCACAACCCCGAGGATCGCCCAGACCAGCAGGGTTCCCGTTCTCAGGCGCCAGAGGATGAGGCTCCTGGAGGGGTGGGTACGAAAAGAGGTCCCCGAGCCGTACTCAGGCAGGCTTCCAGAAGTGGAATCGGGCGGCTCCATACTCGCGTGTTTCGGCCAGGTCCCAGCCGGGCTGTAGTTCCAGCGCGGTCTGGCGGTCCGTTTCGAACACCAGGACCCCCTTTGCCGAAACCCAGTGCCTCATGGGCAAGGCCAGCCTGGTCCAGATATCGGTAGCGAGTTCATAAGGGGGATCCAGGAAGATCACGGCCTGCTCTTTGAAGGCATCAGCCTTCAGGCGGCGGACATCCAGCCGGAGCGCCGTCACAGAGGTCCCTTTCAGGTTCCGCTCCAGGCAGCCCCAGGCCGGCTCGGTAGACTCCACACAAGCGACCGGCGCATAGCCTCGGGAGTAGGCTTCCAGACCCACGGCTCCGGTGCCTGCGCACAGGTCCAGGAAGGGTCCGGTGGGCCAGCGCTGGAGGATGGAGAACAGGGCTTCCCGGGCCCGGTCAGCCGTGGGCCGCACCCGCAGGTCCCCAGGGGGTGGTGCCACCAAGCGGCGGCCCTTCAGCGTCCCAGCCACCACCCGCATGGGCGGGTCAGTAGGCCCAGCGGAGCAGGGTGGCGCCCCAGGTAAACCCGGCGCCAAAGGCAGCCAGGGCGACCAGGTCACCCTTCTCCAGCCGACCCTGGCCCATGGCCTGATGGAGGGCGGTGGGGATGGTGGCTGCCGTGGTGTTGCCGAAGCGGTCGATGTTCACCATCATCCGGGCGGGATCGAGCTCCAGGCGCCGGGCGGCGGCGTCCATGATGCGGATGTTGGCCTGGTGCGGCACGAAGAGCTTGAGCTGATCACCGGTGTAGCCGTTCCGGTCCATGAGCGCCTTGCTGTTGTCGGCCATCTCCCGGACGGCGTTCTTGAAGACCTCACTGCCGGACTGGTGGATGCAGTGCTGCTTGCTGGCGACGGTCTCAGCGGTGGCGGGGCGCAGGCTGCCCCCGGCGGGCATGTGGAGGAACTCGCCCCCGGAGCCGTCCACCCGGTGGTGGAAGTCGAGGATGCCGAGGCCCTCCTCCACGCGCTCCACGATGACGGCGCCGGCACCATCCCCAAAGAGCACCGAGGTCGTGCGGTCCTCCAGGTTCAGGACGGAGGTCATGATGTCGGCCCCGACCACGCCGACCCGACTCACGGCCCCGCCAGCCACCATGGAAGCGGCGGTGGTAAGCGCATAGAGGAACCCGGAGCAAGCGGCATTCACGTCGTAGCCAAAAGCCCCTGTGGCGCCAATCTTGTGCTGGATGCGGCAGGCCGTGGAAGGGAACTGGGTGTCGGGGGTCACCGTAGCGACGATGATCAGGTCCAGCTCCGAGGCCTTCATGCCCCGGTTATCGAGGGCCATCTGCAGGGCGGGTGCTCCCAGGTCGGAGGCGCCAGTACCAGGCTCAGCCCAGCGCCGCTCCCGAATGCCTGTGCGGGTGCGGATCCACTCGTCGTTGGTGTCCATGAACTTGGACAGGTCATCGTTGGTGACCACCCGCTCGGGATAGCACTCACCGGTGGCGGTGATTCCGACGGGGGCAGCAAGTCGACGGGTCAAAGTTCCTCCGGAGCGAAACATTGATTGTCGCATGAACGGCAGGGCCCGTCAGGCTTGGATCCGAAGGCCCCGAAGCAGCCCCAGCATTCGCTCCGGATTCAGCTTGCGGCCCCAGCGCTGGTCAAGGGTAACCCGACCCCCGCTCCAGCCCCGGGCCAGACCCTCTGGCTCGGCCTCCCAGACATCTTCCCGCATGGACACCATGCCCGCCACTCGCACCACCGGTAGGCCGAAGCGGCGCAGCACGACCAGCAAGGAGGGTGGCGGCGAGGGACCGTCGCAGGCCGGCAGGTCCCTCCAAGCCAGTACCGGGAGGAAGGCCCCATTGTGGAGCACCACGCCTTCAATGCCGCGGGAGGCACCGGGCAGGGGCTGGATCGCCATCAGGGGTAGGACCTCCAGCACGTCGGCGGGCGACAGCAGGAGGGCCTGCCCCGCCGCCTCCACCTGGAGCCAGGAAGCGGTCTCAGACATGGATCAACCGCCTAGCCTGGTCCAGCGCAGCCAGCTCAAGCGCCTCCCGGGGGTCGAGCACCCACAGGATCCCATCCTCCCGGTGCGCACCCCCCATGAGGCCTGGGACTCGAGCCAGTTCCGGCAGGCTGCGCAGGAGGACATTGCCCTTGCCCAGCACCTCGTCCACCCCCAGGGCTGCGCACTCGTGCCCATCCTCCAGGAGCACAAAGGCGGGGTGGGCCTCAGGGGCCGGTAGCCCCAGGCAAGCCAGCAGGGAGGACATGGGCACGGCCCTTCCCAACTCCTGGACCGCGGCCCCGCAGACCAGGGGGACCCGACCGGCCCGAACCCGCAGGACGCTCTCCAGGGGCAGGCCAAAGGTGTGCTGGCCGCAGCGAACCTTCAGGCAGGCCAGCACCACCCGGTGGAGGGGCAGCCGAAGGCTGACCAGGCTGCCCCGGCCGGCCTCGCTGCTCAGGTGTAGTTCCCCGCCCAGGGCCTCCACCTCGCTCCGCACCACATCCAACCCAACGCCTCGCCCCGAGAGCTCGGTGACTTCCTCCCGGGTAGAGAAGCCGGGCTCAAGGACGATGCGGAGAAGGGCCTCCGGCGAAGGCGTAGC
>CAITBU010000167.1 GCA_903890595.1 uncultured Holophagaceae bacterium
TGCGGTGGGCAATGGCCACACAGGCCTCCGCCGTGACCCGCTCGATGAGGCGGGGCTGGGGCCTGGGACGCAGGTTTCCTGGCGGCATGGAACCTCCGTAGGGAAGGAGCTTCGGTTGGGCTGGGATTACTCTGCCTCTTGGATGATCAGAGCCGGCCCTTCGTTCCCGGAATTTCCTACGGCTGTGCTGACAGGAAAGGCCTCCATCACAGCTTCGTCACAGGGGCGGAGCAGGGCCGCCGCCTTCTGGTTGCCCGGGTCCAGCCAAGCTTCGAGGTCCTCCAGCGGCAGGATCACGGGCATGCGGGCGTGGATGGGGGCCATCACTGCGTTCGGGGTGGTGGTGACCAGGGCGCAGGTATCGATTGCCCCCTCCGGGCCGGCCCAGGTGCTGCACAGACCGGCAAAGAGGAAGAGTCCCCCGTCCCGGGGACGGATGTAGAAGGGGCGCTTCCGGCCAGCCTCGGTCTTCCACTCGTAGAACCCACTGGCGGGGACCACGCACCGCCCGTGGCGGAAGGCTCCCCGGAAGGTGGGTTTGGCCTCCAGGCCCTCAGCCCGGGCGTTGATGGGGCGGGGGCCTTCCCTGGGCTCCTTGGCCCAGGAGGGGATCAGGCCCCACTGGGCCAGGCCTGGCCCCAGGCCGTCCCGTTCCGGGCGCACCACGAGGATCCACTGGCCCGGAGCGACGTTGTAGCGGGCTTCGATGCGCAGGCCCGCCAGCCGGGGGCAGCGCAGCCCCTGGGCCAGTTCCTGACCCGTGGCATGGAGGGCAAAGCGGCCGCACATGGGGTCAGGATAGCCGCCTGCGGGATCCCCCTGCACCGGATTGCCGGTCGGCGGCATCCAAGGAAGCACCGGAGGCCTCCATGCGACCCCGCACCATCCTGGGTGTCCTAGCCATTGCCACCCTGCTGGCGGGCTTCGGTCTTGCCCTGACCAACCCCCCCCGGATTTCCCCGGCAACCCGCGAGGACAAGGTGACCGCACCCCAGAAGCCCACCCCGGCTGAGCTTAAGCAGAAGCTCACCCCCATGCAGTACCACGTCACTCAGGAGGCCGGCACCGAGCCGCCCTTCCGCAACGAGTACTGGAATGAGCACGGGGATGGCATCTATGTCGATCGGGTGAGCGGCAAGCCACTCTTCTCGTCGCTGGACAAGTTCGACTCGGGCTGTGGCTGGCCCAGCTTTACGAAGCCCCTGGCCGAAGAGGCCGTGGTGGAGAAGCGCGACATCAGCGCCGGGATGGTCCGCACGGAGGTGCGTTCCAGCGCCGTGGACAGCCACCTGGGCCATGTCTTTGATGACGGCCCCCGGGACCGCGGCGGCCTACGCTACTGCATCAACAGCGCCGCCCTCCGCTTCGTACCGGTGGCTGACCTGGAGCAGGAGGGCCTGGGTCGGTTCCTGCCCCTCTTCGGGAAGGCTGCCCCGGTGGCGAAGGAAGAGACTGCCACCCTCGCTGGCGGCTGCTTCTGGGGCATGGAGGACCTGCTGCGGAGCCAGCCCGGGGTCCTCGACATTGAGGTGGGCTACACCGGCGGCACCGTGGCCAACGCCACCTACGAGCGCCACGACGGGCACGCCGAGGCCGTGCAGATCCGCTTCGACCCGACCAAGACCACCTTCGAAGTTCTGCTGCGCTTCTTCTTCCGCATGCATGACCCCACCACCCTGAACCGCCAGGGCAACGACCTGGGCAGCTCCTACCGGAGCGCCATCTTCTACCACTCAGAGGCCCAGCGGGCCACGGCCCAGCGGGTCAAGGCTGAGGTGGATGCCGGCGGCAAGTGGAAGCGGCCCATCGTCACCGAGATCACCGCCGCCGGCCCCTGGTGGCGGGCCGAAGACTACCACCAGGACTACCTGATCAAACACCCCGGCGGCTACACCTGCCACTTCCTGCGGGACTGAGCCCCCGGCGGTACTGACAAAAAAGATTCACCACGAAGACACGAAGACACGAAGAAAGAAACTGCAGTTATCTTCTGCACTTCTTCGTGTCTTCGTGTCTTCGTGGTAGAGCAGTTGCTTTTTTTTCTCTAGACCCTGAAGGTGTCAGGCCGCCAGGTCTGGATGCGCTTTTTGATGGCTTCGCCGTCGAGGTTTTCGTCGAGGGCTTCGCGGACGCGGTCGGCCAGCTCGCCGTCGGAGGCGAAGCGGAGGCCCACGCACTGCTTGGGAGTCAGGGCGGTGCTGCGGGCGGCCAGGTCGGCGGGGAGCAGGCGCTGGATGCGCAGGGACTCCTCCAAGCGGATGAGGCGGTCCTGCACCTTGAGGGCATAGCCCCGGATCAACAGCGCCAGCAGCACCAGCATGAGGCACAGGACCATGGCCCAGGCGGCGTGGAGGCTCGGGTACTTGATCAGGTGCCAGATGCTGGTGAACCAGGTGACCAGCAGGACCGGCATCAAGACAAAGTGCATCAGGGGGTCAAAGCGGCGGTGGTGGGCGTAGGACTGTTGTTCAGACATGGAGCCTCCTCGGAAAGGGTAAAGAATAGCGCACCGGACATTCGGGCAGGGTCTTCGGAAAGAAAAAACAGACAATGATACAAAAAAAAGAGTCATTCCATACAGCTCGAACCCCTGCGGAATCGCCGTCCGGTCGTTTTTCAAGCAAAAGACAAATTAAGCTTTTTCACTAGTCCAGCGGTCCACTCCGCCTGCGCTTCAGGTCGGAGGCTTTTTTCTTGGCGTCCAGGCGGCGCTCTTTGGAGGCGCGGGTGGGGCGGGTGGCCCGGCGGGGGATGGGGCGCACCAGGGCGGCGCGGATGCCCTCGGCCACCTTCTCCCGGGCGTCATCCAGGTTCTTGAGCTGGTCCCGGGTGCGGTCGCTCACCACCATCCAGAGCCCCTCGCCA
>CAITBU010000168.1 GCA_903890595.1 uncultured Holophagaceae bacterium
AAGGACCCCTGCCCCATCCAGGACCCGACCGATGGCAGGGGTCGAGGTGGCAAACCCCGCCTTCTGCAGGATGCCTTGCACCGTGGCTAGGACCGGACCGCCTGTGGCGATCCGGTCTGAGCTGAAGGTGGCCGCCTCATCGGGCACCCAGGACCAGGCCAGGGTCGGATTGAAGGGATCGTGGATGTCGAGGGCATAGTAGCTCCGCCCTCCCTTCCCGAGACCGATGATGACCATGGCCCGCTCGCCGGCATCCACCACGCCGTTGCCGGGGCCACCGTTGCTAAGAGGTAGGTCCAGGTGATAGATCGCGGGGCTGCCATCGACCATGGACCGGTGAGGATTGCTGGACACGGTGAGGGTGTCGAGGTTGGCTAGGAAGTCCGTGGGCATGAAGCTCCATAGCTCCTGGACCGCGGCCTGGGTGACGGCGCCGCCCGAGCTCAACCGAGTGACCTCGCCGAAGGCATGCAGCCAGCCCTGATTGGTGCCCACCAGGATCAGGCGGAAGCGCCGGCTCCCGCTCACAGCCACCAGGCTGTTGAAGTCACTCAGGCCACCCTGAACCGCACTCAGGCTGTACTCGAGGGCGGCGGGGGCCGAGTTGATGACATCGCCCATGATGTTGCTGCGGTTCGAAGCGGGCACACCGCCCACCAGGTTGGTGATGTCGCCGCCGGCGGCGTGGTGGATGACCAGCTGCTTGGTGGCATCATCCCCGACGCTCGTGGCCACGAAGTTCTTCAGGCCCGTGCTGGCATCGGTGAAGGCTGGGCCCGTGGCCCTGAAGCGCCTCAGGGCGCTGTCCCCCGGCGTCCGGGTGTACAACCGGCGGGCGGTGCCCACGGGGCCGCTGGCGAGGGCGGTGCTGGCGCTCCAGTGGGCAGTGGTGGCATCCAGGGTGGTCGTTGGGCTGCCGTTCCTGTCGAGGACACTGATGCTGCCGTTTGCCTGACTCAGCCCAAACATCAGCAGGTCCCCAGGCCACAGGACACCACCAGAGCTTGGCGGCGTGAACCGGCCGAGGTAGAACTGCGACCCGAGGCTCGCCCCGACAAAGGGGATGTTCGGGCTGGATGTGGCCTGGTTCCCTCCCGTTCCGATGGCAATGCGGAAGGCGAAGTCGAGGCTGGTTGCCAGCTTGTCCTTGTCCGTCGCATCGAAGAAGTAAACGGCGCCGGGCCTGCGCATGCCAACTGCGGGATAGCTGCCGGGATCCGTTGGATCGGGGATCCAGTCGTTGCTCGGGTCCAGTGTTGCGTTGGCAGGCTGCTCCCAGCCGTTGAAGGAATGGAAGCTGCTCAGAGTGCCGCTGGAGATGCCGGCGTCCCCCAGGGCGGCCGCCAGGAACAGGCTGCGCTTGGGGCTGGCGTCCTGCGTGTAGTGCCCCGCCAGGCTCACGCCCACGGTCATGGTGGTCACCCGATGGTCCCTGCTGTAGGTGACGCCGTTCCGCTTCTTGATGGCGAAGGGCAGGAATGCTGAAGGCGATAACGAGCCGCTGGGAGGCGTGTCCGGTGCGGCCTTGTAATCCACGTTCAGGGTCCCAAGGGTGGGATCCGCCAGATGCGCCGCCACCCCCGCCATGGTGAAGAGGTTCCAGTAGCTGCCATTGCGATTGATGCTTGTGGGGCTGGCCAGGACGGCCCGGTTGCCGACGCGGACGTCCAGGGCCGCTGCATCCCCGGAGCCGGTGATGTATGGGGTGGTGGCATTGGTGTTGGTGGTCAGGGTGCCGTTGTTGTCCAGTCCGTCTGTGAAGAGCAGCAGGAAGGGGTTGCCGCACTGGGAGACATCGCCCCCCGCCACCGCATTGAACACGCTGCTGGGATCTGCGTACTGGGCCAGCGTTCGGGCCATGGCATAGGTCAGGGGGGTGTTCCCCGCAGCAAACAGGCCGGCGATCCGCGTCATGCCCGTGACCGAGTTCCCGGAGAGGGCGTTGATGCCCTGGCCGGTCGTGTTGTTGAGCACGGTCCAACCCGAGTCCAGGCCATCCACATGGGTATTGGCCGGGGAGGAGGCGTTGAGGGTGGTGCTGCTGCTGTTGTTGATGCTGGTAGCCGCGCCGCTGTTGGCCTCATTGGTGGGATCCAGGCAGCGGAAGGCCCAGTAGACATCGGCCTGATGGGCAATCCAGGTCTGAATGGCCGCCCACTTGGTGGCCTGGAGCCGGGTCAGGGCCGGCGTCCGATAGCTGGAGGCGTCCTCCAAGGCCGTGCCGAGGTAGGAACCGTCCTGGCTGTACTTGGGAATCGACATGGTGCCCCAGCTCCCGCTGGGACCGAAGCCCTGCCCCCAGCTGGCATTGCCCTGGCCTCCGACAAGAGAGGCATTGCTGGCATCGAAGGCCACATATTTGCCGACCAGCGACCCCTCCGTGGTGTAGTTCGCCTTGGTGGCGTCGCTGCTCTGGTACTTGCCATTGAAGAGCCAGGCGATATAGGCGGGACGGTAGAGCACTGTATAGAGGTAGACCATGCTCAGCGAATAGGCACTGGAGCCATTGGTGTCGTAGGTGAAGACGGCATTCTGGCCCGACCCGATGGTGTAGCAGGTGTCCAGCTCGACCTGCTGGCCGCTGCCATAGGTGGTGCTCACGCCCGCAACCGTCTTGATCTGCCGATCCAGGAGCGTCTTGGAGCTCAGGGGCACGCCGGAGGAGCCGCGGTCCATGACCTTCCAGGGGATGGGGAGGTCGATGGTCCGGTTGCCTTTGGCGAAGCGGACATGGCTGGCGGCACGGAGCCAGTTCCGGACATCCAGGACGCCGGAGCTCGTGCCCACCAGGGAGCCCGAAGCGGCAGCCGCATCGACCATGGTCACGGCGGTTCCATCCGGCTTCCGCAGGGTTCCATTCAGGGTTCCGGGATAGGTGAACCCGACCGAGGTGGCATAGCCGGTGGCGCTGTTAAAGCTGGACCCCACGCTGACGTCCAGGCTGGCGGTGACAGAGGGGTCCGTGGCCCCTGTGGGGGGATTGGTGCAGTAGGCTGGAAGCACCAGGCTCACCGTCGTGTTGCCCCCTGCCTCTGGATTGGTTGTGGCGGTCGAGTTGACGGGGTTAGGGGTGGGCAGGGCGCAGACATTGGAGGTGGAGTAGGCGATCAGCTGAACCCACTGGATCAGGTTGTTCCAGCTCCCAGTCCCCTGGGCCAGGAAGTAGGAGCGAAGGTTGACTGTAGAGCCGGCAGGAATGTTGGACAGGGACGCACTCCAGGCGCCGCTCCCCCCGATCCTGGCCTCCATGGGTGCCAGCTGGGTCTTGTCCTGGGGGTAGTTGGGGGTCCGGATGGTCATCACAGACTGGTACACCCCCGAGCTGACCTCACTCCAGACAGGTCCAGAGTTAATGGCACTCGGCGTGGTGTAGCCCCAGCTGAAGTTCTTGTGGCTGAGGTCCTCGCCCTCGGCAAAGGCGTGGGTGAGCGTTGCGGTCAGGGTGACGAGGGAGTTCGGGGCGTAGGGCCCCGAGGATGGGCTGAGCGCCATGGACACGGTGTAGGAAGGGCTGCCTTGAGTCCCGTTGTTGGTGGTGGTGGCGGTGTAGTTGGAGCTGCCCGCAATGGGCGAAAAGACCGCCGTGGCCCAGGCGGCCCCGTTCCCCCACGCATAGGCTTGAAAGGTCATCGTTGGCGCAGCCGTGCAGAGGCCGTTGCCACCGTAGTAGTCCCGGCAGGAGGCTGGATTGTACTCGGGGGCGATGGCTCCTGTGCCATCGGGGCTGATGGTGAGGATGGCACTGACATAGGCGTTGATGTCATTGCCCGATCTGGCGTAGAGCTGATACCTGTTGTTGGGCGGCGTGCCCAGAGAGGCGCCGTTGAGATTGAACCTCATGTACCTGTAGTCATCTGCGTCGTTGAGGTCGTTGTTGGGGTACAGGGGGTGGTACATGAGGCTGGCCATGGACCGCGAAAAATCGAAGACCGAGACGATCTCGGGCTTGGGCCGGAGCGATGAGGACTGCTGGTAGAGGTCGAGGAAGTCTGTGTTGCTGGACTGGAGCCGCGGGTCCAGCTGAGCCATGGCGGAGCTTGCGGCAAGGAGGCCCCAGGCCAGCACCCGGAGGCTGCGGAGGCTGGTGGCGCGGAGGTTGCGAAGCTGTTCGTTCATGGCGATCACCATCCAGGCAGAGGTCGGGGTGAGGGGTTGCTTCTACCGTGCAGAATCCACGGGGATCAGTAGAGACGGAAAGGGCCGACAGCAGGGTCCTTCAAGGGGGAAGCGTCAGATGCGATGAGCACCTGTCAACAGACCGAAGGAGAAGCTGTCCTGAGAATTACAGGCACAGAACTGCTACATCACAACGAAGTCTAATGTTGTCTTGTATAATCTGATACTTTTCTGTTGTTTCGTTTAATTTAAAAAAATCTAGACATCACCATGGAGGCTCTTAAGCTCATGGATACTGCTTGAGGACAGCTTGAGTTATTCTCAATTAGGCTTAGTGGAACCAATCAAGGAAAGGTCGCCGTGGTCCCTGGGAGGCCCTGGATCAGCGCACCGACCGCCAAACCCGGGCCTTGGGGTAACGCTCCGTGCCAGCGGTGGTGGTGGTTTTTAGGGCCAGGGCCGCGATGGCAGGATTGCCCGTTAAGGGATCGGCAGCGGTCACTTCCCTCATGCCCCCCTGCACCACCGTGCGGGTGCCCAGGGCCAGGAAGTCGGAGGCCACCCCCGCCCAGGTGTTCTTGAGGCCGCTGGTGATGGTGAGCCCCAACCTGGTGTCTTTGACGATGGGGTTCATGACATCGGCGATGAGCCAGCTATCGGTGGTCCCGGTACCCCCGGTGCAGGGGTTGGCGGTCACGGGGGTGAAGAAGGAATAGAAGAGGCTGCCAGCCACCACCAGGGGCGGGTTGATGCCCTTGGGAACAAACCCCGTGCTGGGGTCCGCCGCTGGGAAGGTGACGTAGTAGCCGTAGGAAGCGTTACCGCTCTTGGGGGCCAGGTAGTAGTCATCGCAGCCCGGCGTGATGGCCTTGAAGAGGGTATCGTCGCAGGCCTTGGGGGGTGTCTCGGTCACCGAGTTGGCGGTGAAGTTTTTCAACTGCGAGGTGAGAATGCCCAGGTCGGGCCCACCCTCCGTGTCGAAGCCCAAGGCCCGGCTGTCCTGGCGGTCGAAGACCACGGTGAGCTGATGGCTGGTGGGGGCTGGATTGGTGGCGGCGTAATAGCGGTCCAGGGGATTGTTCCGGTCCCCACTCACCATGGCAATGCCCACGGCGGCTGGAACAGCGGTTCCGGCGGCAGAGCGTGCGGGGTAGGAGCCCACCCGGAAGGGCGCCGGCAGGGTGGTGTAGCGGGCCCCATAGCCTACGTTTGAGTCCTGGTAGACCTTCCGCAGGGACCAATTGGCGACCTTTGCATGGTCCCTGCGGAAGTTCGTGAAGGGGAGGGTGGCGACGACTTCCCTTGAGCCCCAGGCCCACAAGCAGCCCCGGTAGTCCAGGAAGTAGGCCCGCTGGGCCATGCCGGAGTTGAGGATGAACTCAAAGGGCACCAGCCCGGTACCGACCGGACCCACCAGGGGCCCCCCGGCGCTGGCCTCTGTCAGGTCAGCAGCGGCCAGGATCTGGCCGGAATAGGCATCCAGGGCCATGACAAAGCGCCCCAGCTTGGTGCCAGAGAACTGTGCCTCAACGTCCGTGTTGCTGGCGCCGCCCCCCAGGAACACCGCGTCCCGCAGGCTTCCCAAGCTGTCCTGAATGCGCCCAATGGCCGGCGTGGAGGTCGAGAAGCCTGACTTCCCAAGGAGGGTCTGGGCCGTGCTCAGGGTCGGTCCGCCAGCGGCGATGCGGTCTGCCGTAATGCTGGTGGCTTCGTCCGGAACCAGGGACCACTTGAGGGCTGGGTTGAAGGGGTCGTGGATGTCCAGGGCATAGTAGCTGCGCCCCCCTTTGCGCAGGCCGAAGATGGCCACGGCCCGCTCGTTGCTGTCCACCACCCCATTGCCCCGCCCGCCAGAGGCCGGCGGCAGGTCCAGGTGGTAGATGACCGGGGTGCCATCCACCATGAACCGGTGGGCATTGCTGTTGTCCTTGATGTAGTTCAGCTTTGCCAGAAAGTCCGTGGGCAGGAAGCTCCAGAGCTCCTGCACAGCGCCCGTGACCAGGCCCGACGTGGCGTCGGTCTTGGTGACCTCGCCGAAGGCGTGCAGCCAGCCCTGGTTGGTGCCCACCAGGATGAGCCGGAAGCGGGTGCCATCAAAGGCGCTGAGGGTGGCATAGTGGCTCAGCGCCGCACTCACGTCGCTCCACTTGTACTCGATGGCGGCGGGGGCGGAGTTGATGATGTCGCCCATGATGTTCGACCGATTGGTCTTGGGCAGGCCGGTGCCACTGTCCAGGTTGGTGATGTCGCCGCCAGCGGCGTGATGGATGACCAACTGCTTGGTGGCAAGGTCCGCAATGCCGGTGGCCACAAAGTTCTTGAGGCCCGTGACGGCATGGTTGAAGTCCAACTCTGCCGCACTGGCCGTGAAGGGCTTCAGGGCATCACCACCGGGAATCCGCGTAAAGAGCCTCCGTGCCGTGCCCACGGGCCCTTTCCGCAGGGCCACATCAGCACTCCACTGGGCCGTGGTGTAGTCCAGGGTGCTGGCCACCCCGCCACTCTTGTCGAGGATCGAGAGGCTGCCGTTCTGCTCCTTGGTGCTGAACATCAGCAGGTCTCCGGACCACAGCACGCCGCCGCTGGCAGGGGGCAGGAAGCGGCCCACATAGATCTGATTGCCCAGGGAGGCCCCCACAAAGGGCAGGCTGGGGCTGGTGGTGGCCTGGTTGCCAAGGCTGCCTGTGGCGACCCGAAAGAGGTATTCCATGGCCGTGTTCAGCTTGTCCGAGTTGGTGGCGTCGAAGAAGAAGACCGCGCCATCCTTCCGCTTGCCCACGGTGGGATAGCCGCTGGGATCCCGGGGATCCACCAGCCAGTCGGTGGTTGGGTCAAAGGGGTGGAAGCCACTGAGGGGCCCAGCGGTGATGCCGGGATCCCCTGCAGCTGCGGTGAGGAAGAGGTTGCGCTTGGGGCTGTTGCTGTCGGTGTACTTGCCCCCGAGGCTCAGCCCCAGGGTCATGGTCAGCACCCGCCGGTCCTGGTTCAGGGTGATGCCGTTGCGCTTCTTGATGGCCATGGGCAGGAAGGTGGAGGGCACCCCGGTCCTGGTGGTAGTGCCGGGGTCCAGGGCCGCCAGATAGTCCGTGCCGACCATGCCCAGGGAGGGATCCGCAAGGTGGGCCCCGATGCCCGCCAAGGTGAAGGTGTTCCAGTAGTCGTTATACCGGTCGCTGCGGGTCCTGTTGGCGATGATGGCCCGGTTGCCACCGCCCGCATCCAGGGTCAGGGAGCCATCCGTGCCCGTGGTGAAGTAGGGGGAGGATGTCTTGGCATTCAGGGAGCCCAAGGCGTTGTCGTCAGCCCCATCCGTGATGAGCAGCAGGTAGGAGCTGCCGCACTGGGAGACATCGGTACCCTCGATGGCGTTGAACACGCTGCTGGGATCCGTGAACTGGGCCAGGGCCCGGGCCATGGCATAGGTGGTGGGGGTGCCTCCGGAGGCGAACAGGTGGGAGATGAGGGTCATGCCGTTGACGGAGTTGCCGGTGGTGGCGGTGGGTCCCTGCGCGGCCGTGTTGTTGAGCACGCTCCAACCCGAGTAGGTGCCGGTGAGGATGCTGCCCGGCTTGGCAGCGTTGGTCGCTGCCAGGGCCAGGCTGCTGCCCGCACTGCTGGTCGTGCTGTCATTGCTGAGGGTGGTGGCCGTGCCACTCCCTGCCTCTCCGGTTGGGTCCAGGAAGCGGAAGGCCCAGTAGGCGTCGGCCTGGTGGGCAACCCAGGACTGGATGGCCGCCTGCTTCACGGCCTGCAGACGGGTCAGGGCCGGGATGCGGTACTTGGAGGCCTCGTCCCAGATTGTGCCGGTGTAGGTGCCGTCGGCAGCGTACTGGGGCACGAGGATGTTGCCCCACGACGAACCCGCGGGACCGAAGCCCTGGCCCCAGGAGACATTGTCCTGGCCACCTGCGAGGGTCTTGTCGACCGCATCGAAGACCACGAACTTGCCGACCAGACTGCTCTCCGTGGTGTGGTTGGGCTTGCTGGCATCGCTGCCCTGGTACTTGGCATTGAACAGCCAAGACAGGTAGGCGGGACGGTAGGTGACCCCGTACAGATACACCCCATTCAGGCTTGCTGGCGTGGCAGGCACAACCGCCCCCCCCGCGAAAATCCCGCCAGCCTGCGTGAGGTGCTTGTAAGACTGGTCCACCTCGATCGGGAGTCCGCTGCCATAGGTAAGGCCGGCCTTGATCTGCTGATCCAGCACCGTCATGGATGCCAGGGGATTGCTGGTGGAAGCGGGATCAACGAGCTTCCAGGGAATGGGCACATCGATCGTGCGCGTCTTGCTGTCCACAACGGCGCTCAGGCGCACATGGCTCGCCGCCCGGATCCAGTTAAGGACGTTCGCCCTTCCCGCAGATGCATTCTCGAGGCTGGAGCCGATGGCGGCATCGGCATCGGTTGCGGTAACCACCGCCCCATTGGGTTTAATGAGGATGGCGGGTGCCCCAGCCCAGGCCTCGGTGAGATAGGTCACCCCCGGGACAGAGGAGGTGCCCGCCCTGGGATCCAGGCTGAGCAGGAGCACAGGAGCCGCGACTGGGCATGGGGAGGGAATGGTCCAGTTGGCCGTCCAGGGGTTGTTTGGATCGCTGACCGAGGAGGGCGAAGACAGGGGGGTGATGGCGGGCACGCCACAGGAAAGCCCACTGGCCCAGGAGCTGTTCCACATGATCTTGTTCGCAGTCCCAGGCGTGATGAGGTAGGTGGCGAAAGTGAGGACATCCCCTGATTTCCAGGGGCTCCCGTAGTTGGGGCCCGACACCGAGGCCCCATTCACCTTTTGGACGTAGAGGTTCCCGAACTGGACCGGATCGTTGGGGGTGACCGTGGAGTAGGGCACCGTAAAGGTGGTAACGGACTTGTAGAACCCCGCGATGGCGTCCAGGGTGGTCATGGTTCCGGTGAGGTTGGTTCCGGACGTGAAGCCGGGGATGTTCGCACCAGTCACGGGGTCCAGGCCGGTCATACGCTGCCAGGTCAGGGTCTTCTTGTCGGCACCGTCCCCCTCCACGGGAGGATGCAGGAGGTAGGTCGTGACAGTCACCGTCGTGCCTGCGGTGTAGCCGCCTGGGGGCTGGGAGGGACTGAAGTCGAGGGTCGGGAGCGGGGCCGTCAACGTGTCGGAATGGGTGATCTGGTAGGGGGCCGTGGTGGTGTTGCTGCTCAGGGCTGAGGATACGAAGTAGTTGGGGTAGGGATGCGATGCGGTGGCCATGAAGGCAGCCTCGGGCACGAAGATGGCCTTGGCATAAGTAAGTGGTGCGGTCTTGGCCGTCACAGAGAAGGGGTACACCAACCCGGTGGAAACGCACTGGACGGGATTGGCTGATGGATAGTTGGGCGTGGCGTTCCCACTGGGGTCCACCACGACGCCAAACTGGGTGGTGATCGAGTTACAGGCGTTGTTGGCGTGCGCCTGGATGTAATAACCATTGGAACTTGGCGTTGAGGAGCTGAGGGCGATACTCAAGACCCGGCTGTCGTCGTCCTGATTCAGGGCATCGTCGTTCCGGAAGAGCGGGTGGAACATCAGGCTCGCCATGGACCGGGAGAAGTCGAAGACGGAGAGGATCTCGGGCTTGGCCTTGAGGCTGGTGGACTGCTGGTAGAGGTCAAGGAAGTCGGTCGTGCTGGCCTGGAGGCGGGGGTCCAGCTGCGCCATGGCGGAGGACATGGCAAGGAGGCCCCAGGCCAGCACCCTGAGGCCGCGGAGAAGGCTGTGTACAGAACAGGCCATGCGGGTGCTCCTGGACTACCGAACGGGGGTGGACACCCAGAGTTCCTTGGCATGGGTAAAGGTGACGCCCCCCTGGACCACCTGGGCATCAGCACGGACAGCCCACAGGTCCGGGGCCTGCTGGGCCGCCCCCCCGGCGGCCGGGGTGTAGCCACCAGTGCCGCCCCCCTGGCTCATGCCAGCCACGGGCAGCTTGCCCATGTAAGTGAGGCCCAGGGTGCTGGCCTGGGTGGTGCTGCCGGCGGCGGTGAGGGTGATGCCTGTCTGTGTCGTTGTTGTTGGGTTGTACTCAACGCCGGCAGATGGCGAGGCTAAATCCCAGGACTTCCCTGCCTTGGTGGGATCAAGCAGTAGGGTGGCCTTCAGTAAATTCAGGTTGGCGGCGCTGCCTTCGGGGGCCAGCGCGCCGTTCGCCATATCCATCCAATGGATGGACCACTCCAGGCCAGAATCGGCCACGTTGCGGGCCATGGCCCCCTGGCGGCTGAAGCCCGTGGTGGCGATCTCCCGCAGGGAGTTGCGGGCCATGGCCATGGCGGCAATGGTGAGCAGCACCAGCAGCATGAGGGCCACCAGGATGGTCATCCCACCCCGCTGGGTGCGCCGCCAAGGACTGGTAGGGATGCCTTGCATGGGGGGACTCCTAGTTCATGGCCAGGCCCGAGTGCCGGGGCACCAGGACCAGGCTCTGGGTTTGCAGACGGTAAGCCACCGCATTGGGGTTGGCGGCGTATTCCGAGCGCCGTGTGGCTGTCCGGGTGGTGATGTCCACCCGCACCAGCAGGGGGATGTTGCGGAACCAGGAGGGACCAATGCGGGTGCTCTTCACGCCGGGCCGGCCGCTGGTGAGCAACTGGGCGTCCAACTCAGCGCGGATCCCCGTGTCCCAGCCGGACTCGAAATCGCTGTAGATGGCCTTGGCCCCGGATGCGTCCAATCCGGCCCAGCTGGTTCCGCCATTGGTGCTGAGATAGACCGCAAAGCCGGCGACATTTTCGGCAATGATCTGCTGGGGCTGGGAGGCCGTGAAGGCAGCGATGCTGTAGTCCCCCTGGTCCCGCACGAGGCAGGGTATCCCGGTGGCAGAGCCGGGATCCAGGTTCAGCATCTGGATGCGGTAGCGCACCATCTGGGCCGGCTGGATGAGGACCACCTGGCTGTTCTCCAGGTGGCGCACCCGGGAGGCGGGGGCGGCGGGCCCGGAGCCCGTGATGCCCGCATCGGCGGAGGGTCCCGTTACCACCGTCACCGAGGACCCGGAGCGCGTAGCCGAGGTAATGCTCACGGCCTCCCAGGCGTCCTTGAAGACCAGCACCTGCCCTGCCGCCACCTCGCTCGCGTAGGTGGTACTGCCGCAGGCGAGCGTGTAAGCGGTGTCGGCAGTGGTCAGGGCCCTCCCCAATCCCACCAGCTCTGCAGCTGACAGCTGGTTGCTGCCTGAGCTGAGGGTTGCCTCAAAGGGCAGGGGCTGGTCCAGGTAGAAATAGAGTTCGTCTGTTTGGTTGGGATCGTCGCTCCCCGCACCGGAGACGTCCATGTTGGGCAGGATGAGGAAGGTGGGCATGGCCTCGGTCACGGCGGGAGGCGACGAGAGGTCCGTGAGGAACATCCCGGCCAGGTTCAGGTCCTGCACCAGGAGGTCCACGGACATGCGGTTGCGCCGGTTGCTGGAGATGGACTCGCCGGAGGTGTAGAACGCTGACAGGCTGGCCTTGTACACATTGGCCATGCCCGCCATGAGCACCATGGTGAAGACCAGCGCCACCAGGAGTTCCACCAGGGAGAAGCCGTCCACCCCAGACTTCCGCACACCCTCAGCCATGGGTGACCAACCGGGTCAAGCGCACGGTGCGCTGGATAGGCCCCCCCGAGTTGTTCACGTCATCCTGGAAGGTCACCTGGACGATGAACTCGGAGAGGTACCCCGTGGCGTAGAAATCGCCCGGGTTCCGGATGGTGGTGGCGAGGTAGCGCACCCCGCTGTCCTGCTCATCCGAGGCGCCCACCACCACGGGCCGGCCCCGGTTGTTGAAGTTGTCCACCCGGGACGTGCCCGTGGCCAGGGTGATGTAGCGGAGGTCAGCGAGGTCCCCCGGGTTGAGGTTGGTGCCATTGCGGTCTGTGAGGTTGAGCCAACTGAGGCGTCCTTCCAGCTCGGCCCGGTCCAGGATCTGCTCGGCCACCAGGATGGCCGTGCTCAGACTGCGGCTGCCCCGGGTGGACTTGAGGGCCATCACCTGCAGGGCCGACAGGCCCAGGATGCCCACGGCCATGATGAAGGCGGCC
>CAITBU010000169.1 GCA_903890595.1 uncultured Holophagaceae bacterium
AACGCCGTGGTGGCCAAGGCCCGCGACCTGGGCATGATGGTCCTCTCCACGGGCGCCACGGGCCTCCGCTTCCGCCCGGCCATGAACCTCCGCACGGAGGACCTGGACCTGGGCGTGGACCTGCTCCGCAAGGCCGTGGCCACGGTGACCGCCACATCGCCTACCCTGGTGGGATGAAGGTCGAACTCTACTGTGACGGGGCGTGCCTCGGAAACCCTGGCCCCGGTGGTTGGGGCTACCTCCTGCGGGTGCGCCTGGCCTCTGGCGTCCAGGAGAAGGAGGGCTCGGGCCCAGCGCCTGACACCACCAACAACCGCATGGAGCTCATGGCAGCGATCCGCGGCCTCGAGGCCCTCACCAAGCCCTGCCAGGTGGTTCTCTCGAGTGACAGCCAGTATGTGGTGAAGGGCATCCAGACCTGGCTGCGGGACTGGAAGCGCCGGGGCTGGAAGAAGGCGGACGGCAAGCCCGTGATGAACGCCGACCTGTGGCAAGCCCTGGATGTAGAGCTGGCGCGGCATCAGGTGGAGGCCCGCTGGGTGAAGGGGCACGCCGGCCACGCTGAGAACGAGCGGGTGGACCGCCTCGCCAACGAGGCGGCCCAGACCCTGGGGGCCTCCTAGGACCGCAGGCGTCTCGACCGGACCCGGCTTAGCGCTTCATCTGGAACCGGTAGATGATCTCCGAGGTCCACCCGCGCACGGCTTTCCCGTCCCGGTGGGCGGGGGTGTAGGTGGACTTGCCAGCGGCCTCCACGGCGGCCTCGTCGAACCCGAGCCCCCCGGGTGCGCCCTCGACCACGGTGACCCTCAGGGGCTGACCCTGATCGCCGACGAAGACCTTCAGCCGAACCAGGGTATCTGGCGAGCCTTCCCGGCGCCGCTGCAAGGCCCGAGGGGGGTAGACGGGCGCGACCTGCTTCAGGAGTGCGGCCGGTTCGGTGACCGGCGCCCCGGTGGCCTGGGTGGGTTGGGTCGACCCTTCCCCGAGGGGCTGGGGGGCGGCTGGGATCTCAGCGGATGGTGCAGACTTGGCGGGTTCCAGGGTGGCCGGGGTCATGGCCGAGGGGAGCCGAACCTCAGGCGCCAGCTTCTGCGCCGCCACCCGCTGGCCTTCCAAGCGCTCATCCGCCAGCTTCTGCTGCCGCTCCACCTCGACCCGGCGCAAGGCGGCCTCCTCCAGCTGCTTCTGGATCCGGGCCTTGTCCTCGGTGGAGCGGCTCTCCGTCAGCTGTTTCTTGAGTTGGATGGTCTTGTCGGCCTCCAGGCGGGCCTTGGCCTCGAGGGCGGCCTTTTCCTGCTCGATCTGGGTCTTCAGGGCCTGGTACTCCGCCAGTTGCCGCTGCACCGCCGGATCCAACGGTCGCTGCCCAGCGGCATCGTTCCTACCCCGTCCCGACAGAACGAAGGCGAGGGCCAGGAGGCCAGCACCAAGCACGCCCCCCGCCAGGTACAGAACCCGGCGGTTCGAACGAACCGGGGTTTCCTTCGGCACTTCCGCCTGGGGCTCCACGCGAATGGGGCCGGTGCGCAGGCTCTCCCCCTCCGGGGTGTAGATCAGGTAGTTCCCGGAGCGCTCGGCCCGCTCAGCGGCCGCCCCTTCGTCCTGCTCCTCCCGGAACAGGCTCTGCAGGAGCAGGGCCAGACTGAAGGCCGAGGGGGCCTGGCCATCGGCGTAGAGCACCTGCTCCAGGTCCGCGCGGAAGGCCCCCACGGACAGGAAGGGGTCCTCCCCCAGCAGCAGTCGGCCGAGGAATGCCTGCAGTCCCGCCGGCAGAGGCTCCCCCTGGAGGCTCACCGCAGCGAGGGCCGCCGCGACGTCGCTGGCCGGAGGCAGCGCCTGGAGCGTGAGCACCTCGTAGAACACGGCTCCCAGGGCTTGAAGGTCCTTCTGCAAGGGGTTGGTGACAGGCCCCTGCTGGTAGGGGGCCAAGGCCGCCTGAAGGTCCGGGGCCCGGGACAACAGGCCGGCGGCCAGGGCGGCGAAAGGGGCGTCCAGGAGCAGGGCCGCACCTTCGTAGGTGACCCACAGGCTGTGCGGGCTCACCAGGCCGTGAGCGAGGCCCTTGGTGTGCATCTGGAGAAGGCCCATGGCCAACCCCTGCACCACCGCCAGAGCCTGGTCGGACCGGATGGCCTGCTTGTCCCTGCTGGCCCTCGCCAGCACCTCAGCCAGGGTACGACCCGGCAGGTGGGCCCAGAGGGCATGGGGGTTCGAGCCCCCTTCGCAGCGGAAATCCGCCCCGAACACCCGGGACCTACCGAGCAGGGACACCACCCGATTGGCCTGGGCCAGGCGGTCACCCAGCCCCGCCGCCGTCAGCTCCGGCGAGAAGGTGCGTACGAGCACGTGGCGCCCGAAGGCGGGGCCGTCGTGGAGGACTGCACGGTGCAGGGTGCCCAGAGGATCACTGGCCAGCTCGGAAACCAGCAGGCAAGGCCCAATGCGTGTGTAGTTGGCCATGTCCAATCTCCAGAGGGAACGATGGATAGACCCGGAACCCCACCTGGGAGCCGGGGTCGATGGGTCAGGGACCGGCGGGGATGTCCCACCGGTCCCCGGCGGCGCGCCAAGCCAGGATCCACAGGTTGGCTGTGGCCTGCACACCGCTGGAGAAGGAGAGCTGTAGCTGGGCAAAAGGCAGAGAGAGGTCATCCCAGGGGCCGATGCGCTTGGCGGTCCCCTCGTCGAAGTGTTCCTGCAGGCGCTGGTGGCGGGTCTGCTTGAGGACCAGGAGCCGCCGCAGGGCGGGCGTGGGGTCCAGGCTCCCGGTGACGGCCCAGTAGGGTTCCTGGGTGACCAGAAGGTGGGCCAGGCACTCCTCCGCATAGACCTCGAAGGCCTCCCGCAGGGGGCTGATGCCGGTCACAGCGGAGGGATCCGCCAGCAGCTGCACCTGGTGAGCCAGGACCCCCAGGTCCCGGACGATGTCCTCCGGGCGCCGCCGCTCTTCACTGAGGCGCAGGACGGTACGGAACTGGGCTTCCACCTGCTCCACCGTGGGCGGCTGGTCATTGGCCACCCCACGGGCGCCCTCCAGGAGAGCCTGGGGGTGGGCCCGAAGCAGCGCAGCCATGTTCCGGGGGATCAGGCGAAGAGCCTTGGCGGTCTGTGCCTCGTGGACCCGGGGTGACCAGGCACCGAGCGCCCCACAGGCCAGCCAGGCCACCAGGGCCAGAGGAGGCAGCGGCAACCTCACGGCAATCCCCCAGCCAGGGAGGCCCGGGCCTCCGCCATGGGGTCCAGGGGAATGCCGAGGGCCCGTAGCCGGTGCAGCAGGGTGGTGCGCCGCAGGCCCAGACGCCGGGCGGTCTCGCTCTTGTTCCAGCCGGTCTCCTGGAGGGCCTCGAGGATGAGGTGGCGCTCCAGATCCTCCAGGAACCGCCCCAGGTCCTGGTTTTGGGCCAGCCGGGGGAAGGTCACCGAGGGCAGCACCCCCGCCACCGAGGCCGGCAGATCCTGCAGGAGCAGGCGCTCTGGGTCGGAGCCAAGGGCCATGGCCCGCTCCACCGCATTCTCCAGCTCGCGCACATTCCCCGGCCAGGCATAGGCCTCCAGGGCCTGGAGGGCCGCAGGCTCCACCTGCTTGAGGGGCAGGTCCAGCTCCCGAGCAAACTTCTTGAGGAAGTGCGCCACCAGCACCGGGATGTCCTGGGGATGCTCCCGCAGGGGCTGCAGATGCACCGGGATGACGTTCAGCCGGTAGAAGAGATCCTCGCGGAACCGCTTCTGCTCCACCAGGTCCTCGAGGTTCTCATTGGTGGCCGCGAGGAGGCGGAAGTCGGCCTTCTGGGTCCGGGTCGAACCCAAGGGCGTGAACTCCCGCTCCTGGATCACCCGCAGCAGCTTCACCTGGAGGTTCATGGGCATGGTGCCGATCTCATCCAGGAAGAGGGTCCCGCCATCGGCCTGCTGGAACCGCCCGGGCCGGTCCGTGCGGGCATCTGTGTAGGCCCCGCGCACGTGGCCGAAGAGCTCGTCCTCCAGCAGGTTCTCGGGGATGGCGCCGCAGTGGATGGGCACAAATGGCCCCTCCGCCCGCAGGCTCCACTGGTGGATGGTGCGCGCTGCCAGCTCCTTGCCGGTGCCAGACGGACCCGTGATGAGCACGGTGGAAGGGGATGGGGCGACGCGCCGGAGCAGGGTCTGCAGGTTCTGCCACACATCCGAGCGGCCCACCATGTGCGGTCCCGGCCGCTGGCCCTGGATCTGCTCCCGGAGCCGCTTGTTCTCCTGGTTGAGCTGGGACTTCTCGATGGCCCGCAGCAAGGTGAGCTCCAGCGCCTCGGCCCGGAAGGGTTTCGGAACATAGTCGTAAATGCCCATCTTCACCGCCTGGAGGGCAGTCTCTACCGAGGTGGAGCCGGACAACACCACCACCACAGTGTCAGGTTTGGCCACGCCTTGGCGGGCCAGCTCCAGGCCGCTCAGGTCCGGCAGCATGAGGTCCACAACCGCCAGGTCGAAGTGCTCAGAACGTAGGAACTGCGCCCCTTTCAGCCCCGAGCCCGTGCCCACAACTTCGTGGCCATGGCGAGACAGAAGCGCCCCCACCACCTCGAGGATTGTGGGGTCGTCGTCCACCAGAAGGGCCCTAGCTGGATTCATCCAATCAGGGTGGCTCCCCCCCACCTTCCCTGTCAAGGTTTGGACAGTCTGGACAAACCCAGAGCACCGCTAGACTCGTCCCATGCTGTCGCGGGGAGCACTCTGGGGACGCCTGGCTGGAGCTTCGGCTTGGCCACTGGCCTGGGCCATGGTGGGGGCCTGCGCCCTACCCTGGGTGCTGCCGGAGACCTGGAACGGCCAGCTCCCTTCGGGGGCCCTGCTCGCCGGCAGCTGCCTCTGGCTGGCCAGCCTGGCCCTGCTCCGCTTCCCGCGCTGGGTCCTGGTCCCCCTGGCACTGGGCCTCATGGGCCTCACCGCCCTGGGACTGGCTCGGCGGGCCCGCTGGGAGGAGGCCCTGCCCCGGGGTTTCCAGGCCCTGGAAGGCCACATCGGTGCCCCCTGGACCCGCCAGGGCGAGCGCCTCCGCACCAGCTTCGCCGTGACCAAGCCCGACTCCCTGGCCGGGCTTGCCCTGCCCCTCTCCGTGCCGGCGGAGGGCGAGCAGGCCCCCCCGGAACCCGGCACCCCCGTGCGCCTGCGGGCCGAGCTCCGGCCCGTCCAGCCGGCCCCGGTGTTCCTGGCAGAGCGCCCCCTCTGGCGAGCCCGCAGCGACGAGGCCCCCCGCCGGCTCCAGCTGACCTCGGCCCAGCAGCTGGAGCCCACCGGACCGCCCGCCCCCGGTCTGCTGCTCCGCCTCCAGGCCTTCGCCAGACGGCGCTTCGAGGCCCTGCCCCTGGGGGCCACCGCCCGGGACCTCTGGGGGGCCCTGGCCCTGGGCATCCCCCCTGCGGATGAGGCCCACTTCAGCGTCTTCGCCGAGAGCGGCACCATTCACATCCTGGTGGTCTCGGGCCTCCAGGTGACCCTGGTGATGGCGGCCCTGGAGGCCCTGCTGCGGCGTCTGCGATTGCGGGGTACCGCCGCCGGGGCCATGGCAGGGGGCCTGCTCTACTCGGCCCTGGTGGGCTTCAATGCCCCCGTGTGGCGGGGCCTGTTCATGGGGGTGGCCTGGGTCCTCGGGCGGCACACGGGCTGGAAGCTGCCCCCGGCCGCAGGCCTGCACCTGGCCTTGTGCCTCTGGCTGCTGGGCCACCCCGCCGCCGGGGCCGAGCCGGGCTTCCTGCTGGCCTGGTGGGCCCTGCTGGGCCTCCTCTGGGGGGCGGAGCCCCTGGCAGGCCTGGTGGCCCCCCTGCTGGGGCGCCTGGCCCTGCCCCTGGGGCAGCTGGCCGCCCCTTGGCTGGCCACCCTGCCCCTCCTGGCCCTGCTCCACGGGGGAGCCCCCTGGTGGGGCATCGTGGCCAACCTGCTGGTGCTCCCTCTGGTGGCCTTCCTCACGCCCGTCTGCCTGGCCCTCATCCTGCTGCCGCTGCCTGGGCTCACGGAGGGGGCGGGGGCTGTCCTCACCTGGATGGGCGACCGCCTGGTGCCAGCCCTCACGGGCATCGCGCCCCTGGCCACCGGGGTGCTCTGGCCCTGGCTGGTCCTGGCCCTGGGCTGGCCGGCCCTGGCCCACCTGCAGGGGACCCTGCGCCGCACCCGAGCCCTCGCCGTGGGGCTGGTGGCCCTGACCCTGGGCCTGCTCGCCACCCGAGGCACGGGGCGGGCCCCGGACACCCTCTCGCTGGAGGCCGTGGACATCGGCCAAGGCGATGCCCTGCTGGTACGCCAACCCGGCGGCCCCGCCACCCTCGTGGATACGGGCCCCACCCCCTGGAGCGGGCGCCGCCTGGCCCGGGTGCTCAGCCGGCGGGGGGTGCGCGAGCCCGTCCACCTGATCCTGACCCACCCCCACGGCGACCACGCGGGGGGCTGGGCCACCCTGTCCCGCATCTGGCCCATGGCCACCACCACCGTGCCCGTCACTGCCGGGGAGGGGGACCCCTGGGAGCCCTACCGCCCCACCACCCCGCCGGAGCTGGAGGGCCTGCTGCGGGGCGATTCCTGGCGCCGGGGCGAAGCCACCTACGCTGTGCGCTGGCCCCCGACGCCGCTCTGGTTGCCCGATCCCAACATGGTCTCCGTGGTGCTGCGGGTGGACTGGCGGGACCGGGAGCTCTGGCTCATGGCGGATGCCCTGTCCCCCCAGGAGGCGGACCTCCTGGACCTGGGTGAGCCGGGCCCTCGCACCCGCCACCGCCTGCTCAAGGCCGGACACCACGGCAGCCGCAACACCTCCTCTCCCGAGTGGCTCGCAGCCCTGCAGCCAGAGCTGGCCCTGATCTCAGCGGGCCGGAGAAACCGCTTCGACCACCCGGACCCCAGCACGGTGCAGACGCTCCGAGCAGCGGACATTCCCCTCTGGGTCACCGGGGCCTCCCTGGGGGTGCGGGCGGCGGCGGTGCCCGGCGGCTGGCGCCTCGACACGGGGGACGGTGGTGGGGGCTTCACGCCCCTGGGAACCATCCCGACGCCACCAGGGTCGCCACCAAACGGCGGCTCCCCTCGGCATGGTTGGCCTGCCACTGGGACGCAGCCTCCGGTCCCACCTCGTTGACCACCACCAGGGCCGCCCCGCAGGGCACGCCGGCCTGCTGGCAGGCGGCGAACACGCCCGTCAGCTCCAGGTGCTCCGCCGGGGCCACCGTGGCCAGGAGGGCCGCCCCCTCGGCGGTGGCGGTGATGGCGGGCGGCACGGCAATGGAACAGCCCGGCCAGGGCCCCGCCAGGGTGGCGGGCCAGCGGGTCGGTTCGAGCCCCGGTCGGTAGGCAGCGCCCCGGACTTCCTCCACGGAGGTGGCGATGGCCTCACCGGCCCAGAGACACTCGAAGTGGTCCAGGCGGGCGTCGTAGCGGCCGCAGGTCCCCAGGAACAGCACGGCCTCCGGACGCCGCTCCGCCAGGAGGCGGGCCGTGGCGGCGGCAGCGGTCACGGCTCCGACGCCCACCGTGGCTGTCTCCCACCCGGCGGGTGCCTGCCCGGCCAGGGGGCCGAGCTCGGGGAGGAAGGCGGAGAGAATCAGGCGCATGGAGCCATTCTATGCGAGGTGGGCCAGGGCCCAGGCGGCCACCGGCTGGGAGAGGCCATTGCCCAGCAGGCGGTAGCGGGCCTCCAGGGACAGGCCCTCGGGAAAGCGCAGGTCCCCCGGCAGGCCCAGCAGGCGGGCCACCTCAGACGGCGAGAAGCGCCGCACGCC
>CAITBU010000170.1 GCA_903890595.1 uncultured Holophagaceae bacterium
CACCCGGGCGTCCTGCCCCCTGGGGGTGCTGGGCGTGATCTTCGAGTCGCGGCCCGATGCCCTGGTGCAGATCAGCGCCCTGGCCCTCAAGAGCGGCAACGCGGTGCTCCTCAAGGGCGGCCGTGAGGCCCGCCACTCCAATGCGGCCCTGCTGGCCACGGTGCGCGGGGCCCTGGCCACCGAAGGCCTGCCCCAGGATGCCGTGCAAGGGCTGGCGGACCGCGCCTCCGTGGAGGCCCTGCTGGGCCTGTCGGACCTGGTGGACCTGATCATCCCCCGGGGCTCCAATGCCCTGGTGAAGCGCATCCAGGCCACCACCCGCATCCCGGTCCTGGGCCACGCCGAGGGCGTCTGCCACGTCTTCCTGGACGCCGCTGCCGACCCCGTCATGGCCGTGCGCCTGGTGCGAGACGCCAAGCTGCAGTACCCCTCCGCCTGCAACGCCGCCGAGACCGTGCTGGTGCACGCCGCTGCGGCCCCCACCCTGCTGCCCCTGCTGGCGGCGGACCTGGCGGCCCGGGGCGTGGAGCTACGCGGCTGTGCCCAGAGCCTGGCCCTGGCACCGGGCCTGGTGCCCGCCACCCCTGAGGACTGGGCCACGGAGTACGGCGAGCCCATCCTGGCCCTCAAGGTGGTGCAGGATCTCGATGACGCCCTGGCGCACATCCGCCAGCACGGCAGCGGCCACACCGAGGCCATCGTCACCGAGGATCCCGCCGCCGCCGCCCGCTTCCTGGCCGAAGTCGATGCGGCCGGGGTCTACCACAACGCCAGCACCCGCTTCGCCGACGGCTTCCGCTACGGCTTCGGGGCCGAGGTGGGCATCAGCACCGGCCGCATCCACGCCCGGGGCCCCGTCGGACTGGAGGGCCTGCTCAGCCACCGCTACCTGCTGCGGGGCACCGGCCAGCGGGTGGAGGACTACAGCGGGCCCGCCGCCCGGCCCTTCCGGCACCTGGATCTGCCCCTGGCTCCCGACCGCCCATAAATCGAACTAATGAAAACATAAAGCCATATAACTTGAGATAGGGGTCCATCCTGCTACCCTTTTAGGGAAGACTGTCGTCCAAAATCCTGCTGGGACGGCATTTTCTTAACGGGAGTCCCCCATGTCTGCGCTGCTGTCCCCCGACACTCCGGCCTATGCTGTGCCACAGGCCAACCTGGTTCCCGTGAGTGACCACCTCGGGAAACTGATGCCGATTCCGGCCTCCCGGATGTTCCTCATCAACAAGTCCCTGAAGGTCTTCCAGGAGAAGCAGCCCGGCGTGCCCATCTTCGACGCCAGCCAGGGCGACGGCGGGGCCTCGCTCCCCGGCGTACCCGAAGCCCTCCTCGACCGCGCCTTCGAGCTGCAGAAGCAGCACGGCACGGCCTACGACATGCCCTTCGGCACCGACGCCTACCGGAAGCTGGTGGCGGAGAAGTACTGGAAGCTCGAGCCGGACACCGGCTGGGGCCCCGCCAACGTCATCGGCACCCAGGGTGGTCGCGACGGCCTGGTGAAGGCCTACCAGGCCATGCTCACCCTCGGCCACGGCCGCCAGGGCGATGTAATCATCGTCAGCCGCGTGCCCTGGATCAGCTACAACTGGGGCCCGTACGGCATCGGCGCCAACGTGATGTGGGCTCCCGGCCGCGCCGAAGAGGCCTGGTCCTACACCCCCGAGGCCATCCAGGCCTGCGTGGCCGAGGCCGCCAAGACCGGCCGCAAGGTGGCGGGCCTGGTCATCACCAGCCCTGACAACCCCACGGGCCAGACCCTCACCATGGAGCGCCAGATCGTCCTGGCCAAGGCGGCGCTGGAAGCCGGCGTGGCTTACGTGTTGTTCGACTGGATGTACCACGCGGTGGGCGACAGCGAAGGCTCTGATGTGAACGCGCTGCTGCGGGCCTTCGAGCCCAAGGAGCGGGAGCGCATCATGGTCCTGGACGGCATCACCAAGTGCCTGGGTGGCTCCAACATCCGCAACTGCCACCTGCTGGCCCCCGAGGCCGTGGTGAAGATGATCGTGGCCCAGGCCTCGCACACCGTCATCCCCAGCTTCTTCAGCCTGGCCGTGGCCATGGCCGCCTACGAGAAGGGCCTGCAGGAAGCTGCGGCCTCCATCATCGGCCCCTGCCGCGAGAGCCGCGCCTGGCTGCGCACCTACCTCAAGGACCAGGGCCTCACCCACATCATCGGCCAGGGCTACTACGCCTTCATCAACGTGGCCGATGCCGTCCAGGCCAAGGGCTGGGCGGACACCGAGCCCATGGGCCAGTACCTCGCCGAGAACGTGGGCGTGGCCGTGGTGCCGGGGGCCTTCTTCAGCCCCTACGGTGGGGACTGGATCCGCTTCTCCTACGCCACCCCCCAGGCCCGCACCCAGGGCGCCGCCGAGCGGCTCATCGGCGCACTGAACGACCTGAAAAAGTGATTTCACCGCAAAGGCGGCGCACCTGCCGCCACTCTCCATTTGGTTTTCTTCTCGGGATCGGCTGCGCCGATCCCGAGACATGAAAAACCACTGTAGTTCAAGTCAGTACCCAGCCTGTTCCGGAGTCCCCGTGTACAACCTGAATGCCTTCGTCGAGAAGTTCCAGCTGGCCCGGCGCATGGCGCTGGAGAGCCGGCCCGGCGGCGGGCTGTGCGGCCTCGAGCTGGAGTGGAACCTGGTGGACCCGCAGTTCCGTCCCCTGCTGACGGTGGGCACGGGGCCCGACCACATGTCCTTCGTGGATCACCTGCGCTCGAAGGTGCTCGCTCCGTGGACCAACGAGTACCACCAGCTGGAGGTCTTCCACTGGATGATCGAGTGGGTCACCCGGCCCTACCACACGCCCAAGGGTGCGGTGTACGAGGGACGCCTGCTGGAAGCCGAGCTGATCAACGCCCTGGCCAAGGCCGGCAAGGCCTTCGGCGAGCCGCTCCACTACTGGCACGGGAACCTGCTGGTGCTGCCGGAGATCGGCCCCGACTGCGTGCCCGAGTCCTGGCACCTGGCCAAGCGCCGCTACCTCCAGCGCTGCGTCGAGCTGTACGGCACCGAGCTGGCCACGGCGGGCACCCACTCCAACCTCAGCCTCCCGGAGCCCATGCTGGCCTGGGACTTCATGCACCTGCCCGCCAGCGAGCGCGGCGACACGCACCTGGATGACTACAAGAACAAGGTCTACATCACCGGCACCCGCCTCATGCGCGCCTTCGCGGCCCTCTTCATCGCCGCCAGCGCCAGCACGCCCCTCCAGGCCTCGGAGGAGAACGGCGAGGCCGTCATCCGCCTCACGCCCTTCGAGTCGGTGCGCAACCTCACCTTCCCCAACCCCACCGCGCTGGATGTGCCGGACCTCAACCGCAGCCACCCGGACTACCTGCGCCTGTCCTACGACCTGGTGCGCCGGGGCGTCCGCTTCGGCAACAACAACTGGATCCCTGTCCGCGCCCGCTCCCAGGCCGAGCCGGTGGAGCGCCTCATCCAGGTCACCAGCGATCAGCTGCACGACATCTACGCCCGGGGCCTCTTCGCCGCCGGCGAGACCCGCAACGTGGAGGACATGGCCGCCCAGATCGAGCGCCAGAACCTCTTCGCCCGCATCGACCTGCCCATGGCCCGCGTGGAAGTGCGCACGGATGACCCCGGCCACGACCTGGCCCTGGACGTCGCCAACCTCACGCTGAAGCACCTCCTGCTGCTCCGCTTCTACGCCGACCCCGACTTTGCCCGGGGCTTCCGCTACGACGCCGAGGACATCAAGCGGGCCCGGCGCAACGAGGACCTGGCCGCCCGCGAGGGCCTGCGCGCCGTCATCGAGGATCCCCTCACCGCCAAGCCCGTGGCCATGCGCACCTTCCTGGACTGGACGCTCAAGCAGCTGCGCCCCATGGCCGAGGCCCTGGGCATGTGGGACGACCTCCAGCCCCTGCGCGACATGGTGGACGGTGCCCCCAGCACCGCCGAGCGCATCCGCCAGCAGCTCAAGGCCCGCCTGGGCACCTCGGACATTGTGCCCTCGGACCTCATGGTCGAGCTGGCCGAGGCCCGTCGGAACCAGGTGCGCTCCGATGTGGAGGCCGTCACGGCCCACCTCGCCGACCTGGGTGCGGAAGAAGGCAAGATCCTGGACTTCGTGGAGCACGCCCGGGACGAGGTGAACCTCGATCCCCAGGCCCCCATCCGCTTCAGCCCGCGCCCCGAGGCCTTCGTGGATGCGGAGTACCCGGACAAGGCCTCCGAGGTGCTGGCCGTGTCCCAGCGCCTGGTGCGCATCCCCAGCGTCACGGCTTGTCCCGTGGAGCGGCTGCCGGAGATCCACCGCGCCGCCACCTTCATCGCCGACTACCTGCGCAACCACGGCGTGCCCGTCCGCACCTTCGACGAGGGCCCCTTCCCCTCGGTGCTGGCCTACTTCCCCGGCGAGGAGAAAGCTCCCGCCATGCTCTGCGGCCACTTCGATGTGGTGGCGCCGGAGCCCGACGACAGCCAGTTCGAGCCCCGCATCGAAGGCGACTACCTCTGGGGCCGTGGCGCCGCCGACATGAAGACCGTCGTCTCCACCTACCTGGTCTGGATGAAGGACACCTTCAAGAAGGGCGCCCCCTACCCACCCATCAACCTGCTGCTGGTGGGCAACGAAGAGAACGGCGAGCTCGAGCCCATGGGCACCCCCCATGTGCTCAAGCAGCTCAAGGACGAGTGGGACTACGAGCCCAGCTTCTTCATCGCCGGTGAGCGCACCGGGGAGAAGGGCACCGAGCTCTGGGGCGAGGTCTGCACCCAGAACCGCGGCGTCATCCGCTTCGAGCTCATTGCCCACGGCACCCGCGGCCACAGCGGCCTGGCCGGTGGCACCGACCTCACCGAGCGCATCCTCAGCGCCCGGGAGGCCCTGCGCGAGCTCTTCGCCAAGCACCTCACCCTCAAGGCCGCCGATGGCTGGCAGTCCCTGGCCCGCTTCGCCTATGTCCAGGTGGGTACGCCCGGCATCTACAACATCACCGCCGACCGCGGGGCCGTGGGCGTGGAGATCCGGCCCATCCCCCAGGACGATGTCTCCCAGATGCGCGCCGATATCGAGGCCCTGGCCACCGAGCGGGGCCTGGAGTTCCTGCCCTCCGCCTGGGAAGCTGGCGTCGCCTGCGACGCCGAGAACCCCTGCCTCAAGGCCCTGCTGGCGGGCATCGAAGCCGCGGGTGGTGATGTGCGCATCGGCCGCAAGGGCGCCGGCACCTCCGCCCGCTTCGCCCCCGGTGGCCAGGGCGTGGTCTGGGGCCAGACCGGCATCGGCCCCCACGCCGCCGGCGAGCGCCACTACATCCCCAGCATCGACCCCTACTACCGAGCCCTCAACGCCTTCGCGGCGGAGCTACAGAAGAGCTGAAAAGCGGAGACAGGATTAACAGAATTAAAAGCCGATTAACAGGAAAAAGCTTTTTCGAATTATTGCTTTAATCCTGTTAATCAAGCACTTAATCCTGTTAATCCTGTCCATGCTTTAGGCGTTTTCCAGGGCGAAGCACACAAAAGCGGAGACAGGATTAACAGAATTAAAAGCCGATTAACAGGAAAAAGCTTTTTCGAATTATTGCTTTAATCCTGTTAATCAAGCACTTAATTCTGTTAATCCTGTCTCCGTTTTTTGTCCTTAATCCTCTTAATCCTGTCTCAGTTTTTTTCTCAGAAATCCTGGTTCTCGGTGATTCGGGTGCCGTCGTTGCTGAAGGCTTGGAGGTAGCGGGCGATGCGGCTCTGGGCGATGTGGAGGTCGTCCAGGCCCAGGTTGATGTTCAGGAGGTCGACGTACCAGGGAGCTTTGATGGGGCTCTGGACGTAGGTCTCCACGATGGCCCGGGCGATGGGCAGGGTGGTGGCCTTGGAGTCGTCGTGGACGTCGCGGTTACCGGCCTTGAGCAGCTTGGCGTACTCCTCTTCCAGCAGGCGGGTGAAGAGGGCCTGGGTGAAGGGTGCCCCCTCGGCGCAGCCGGTCTCAGCATCGGCCTCGGTGAGCACGGCCCCCTTGTGGATCCACTCCCACAGGATGGAGAGGCGGATCTCGCCCGTGGCCATGTCCTCCATGAGGTAGAGCACATCGTCGTTGCCGAAGAAGTCGGCGGGCTTGAGGGCCGCCGCCTGGAAGCCGCGCAGGAAGGCATTGCCGTACTGCAGGGCCACGGACAGGAGATCC
>CAITBU010000171.1 GCA_903890595.1 uncultured Holophagaceae bacterium
CACCCTGGAGAGCACCACCCAGAGCCGCAGCCTGTCCGTGGGCTCCACCAAGGCCTTTGAGTGGGGCGGCAGCCTCAGCCTCAGCTACGCACCGCGCTACTCCTTCTCCTCCGGCACCCTCGTTGGCGGCTCCACCACGACCCCCTACGATGGCAGCCTGTCCGCCACCTACACCCAGAGCCTGCTCCGCGGCTTCGGGCGCGAGGCCACCGAGAGCCGCCTCATGGTGGCCCGCTTGGGCGCCAAGGCCGCCGACCTCACCTACATGAAGTCCATCATCGACCTCGTGGCCAGCACCGAGACCCTCTACTGGGATGTGGTGTTTGCCCAGCGGAACCTGGAGAACAAGCGCCAGGCCCTGGAGCTGGCCCGGAAGCAGCTTCGTGAGAACCAGATTCGCGTGCAGGTCGGCACCCTGGCCCCCATCGAGGTGACCTCCTCCGAGGCCTCTGTGGCCCAGCGGGAGCAGGAGATCATCGCCGCCGAGGCCCAGGACCTGAACAGCAAGGATGCTCTGATCCGCGCCCTGTATCCCTCTTCGGAGCGCCCTGCGGGCCTCGACCTGACCGATGCTCCGAGCGTCAAGCCGGTGGGCATGGATGAAGCCTCCGCCGAGCAGCGGGCTCTGGCCAGCCGCATCGAGCTCAAGACCGCCCGCCTGGACCTTCAGACCAAGCAGGTGCAGGAGACCGCCGCCGTCAACCGCACCCTGCCCCAGCTGGACGCCTTCGCCACATACTCCGGCAATGCCGCCTCCCAGATCCCCTCGGAGGGCCTCACCGCCGTCAACAAGGACCTCTCCAAGGCCGCCTACCCCGGCTACTCCATTGGCCTGCAGTTCTCCATGCCCATCCAGAACCGCGCCGCCAAGGGCAGCCTGGCGCAGTCCCGGGCCAGCCGCCGCACGAGCGAGCTGAACCTCAAGGACCTAGAGCTGGGCATCACCCTGGAGGCCCGCCAGGCCCTCCGCAACGTGGAAGCCTCCGCCAAGGGCGTGGCCGCCGCCGAGAAGACCCGCTACTTCCGCGAGAAGGATCTGGAAGCCGAGCAGAAGAAGTTCGAGAACGGCATGAGCACCAACTTCCTGGTGCTCTCCAAGCAGAACGACCTGGACTCCGCCAAGAGCGCCGAGCTCCAGGCCCAAATCACCTACGTCAAGGCCATCACCGCCATGGAGAAGTCCGTCGGCAACCTGCTGGAAGCGCGGAAGCTGGTCGTCAACTAAGCTGTTGCTGCTTCACTAAAAAGCGGGCCCCGTTCGGGGCCCGCTTTTTAGATGTCACCGCCGCTTGGCGGCGGTGATCGGGGACTCAGGCTTGGACTCTGACTCTGCTGGCAGGGTGTCCAGCAGGGCCTTCCAGTCGAACCACTCGGTCCGGCCCTTGATCCACTTCTCGAACCAGTTGAACTCGCTCACCATCTTGACCAGCTGATAGCGGGGCTCCGTGAGGCCGTGGGGCATTCCGGGGTAGACGAGGTACTCCACGGGCACCCCCAGCTTCTTGAGGGCCATGTAG
>CAITBU010000172.1 GCA_903890595.1 uncultured Holophagaceae bacterium
CCCCAGGGCACCCGCGGCCACGCCGAAGAGAACGATGCCGGCAGCCAGCAGGAGGACGGCGCCGGTGCGGCTGACCCGGCCTGCGGGCAGGGCCCGGGTGGCAGTGCGCGGGTTCTCTGCATCCAGCTCCGCATCCACCAGGCGGTTGAAGGTCATGGCCGAGGTGCGGGCCCCCACCATGGCGGCCAGAATCCACAGACCCGTGCGCAGCGGCGGCAGGCCCTGGGCCGCACCGAGGGCACCGAGCAAGGCAAAGGGCAGCGCGAACACCGTGTGCTCGAACTTGATCATGTCCAGGAGCTCCCGGAGCTGGCCGGAAAGGGTTCTGGGGGGAGGCGGGGGATCGGTCATGGCGGAGACCATCATCCATTCAATTCCCGGTTTTGTCTCCGCATGCCACACCTGGGCTGCCCGGTGGAAGTTCCTACTGACGGGCCGAGAGCCGCACCTTATCCTGGTTGTTTGAGCCGGAAAGGACTCCCATGACCCGTGCACTGCTGCAGACCGACAAGGGCGACATCAACATCGAGCTGTTCTCCAAGGAGGCCCCGGGGACGGTGGCCAACTTCGTGAAGCTCATCGAGGCCGGGTTCTACGACGGCCTGGCCTTCCACCGCGTCATCGAGAACTTCATGGTCCAGGGCGGCTGCCCCAACAGCCGCGAGGGCGCCTCCGGGCAGGCCGGCACCGGCGGCCCGGGCTGGAAGATCCCCTGCGAGACCGTGGGCAACCCCCACCAGCACCAGCTGGGTGCCCTCTCCATGGCCCACGCCGGCAAGAACACCGGTGGCAGCCAGTTCTTCGTGGTGAACGGCGACCGCCGCAACGTCCAGCACCTGGACGGCGTGCACACGGTCTTCGGCCAGTGTGTGGGCGAGGCCGACATTGCCGTGGTCAAATCCATCCGGGGCAACGACCGCATCCTCAAGGCTACGGTCGTCGAGGCATAAATAGGCAGTTGCCCCGCGCAGAATCGGGCGGCCTTGCCGCCCGATTCTGCGTTAGGAATAGCGAGGGAGGGGGCATGACGCGTTCAAGGTGTGGGTGGTGTGGGTCTGATCCGTTGTACGTGGCCTACCACGATGAGGAGTGGGGGGTCCCGGTCCACGACGACCGGCGGCTCTTCGAGAAGCTGGTGCTGGAGGGGGCCCAGGCTGGCCTCAGCTGGCTCACCATCCTCCGCAAGCGGGAGGCCTACCGGAGGCTCTTTCATGGTTTTGACGTCGATCGGGTGGCGGCACTCACGGACGCGGAACTGGAAGTCATCCTCCTGGACCCGGGCATCGTGCGGAACCGGCTCAAGGTCTTCGGGGCCCGGAAGAATGCCCTGGCTTTTCAGGCGGTCCAGGCTGAAGTCGGCAGCTTCGACGCCTACCTCTGGGCCTTCGTGGGGGGCCGCACCCAGATCAAGCACCCGCAGACCATGGCCGACCTTCCCACCGTTTCTCCGGAGGCCGAGGCCCTGAGCCGGGACCTAAAGAAGCGCGGCTTCACCTTCGTGGGGCCCACCATCATGTACGCCTACCTCCAGTCCATGGGCCTGGTGGATGACCACCTGAGTACCTGCTGGAAGCGCCAGGCCCGGCTCGCCGAGCAGGCCCCGGGCCTGTAGACTGGAGGGTCCGGAGCCGCC
>CAITBU010000173.1 GCA_903890595.1 uncultured Holophagaceae bacterium
GCGGACCCGGAACTCCCGGGCCTCCAGGCGGCCACCCCGGCGAACGCTGGCCAGCCACTCTCCGGTGGCGGCCACGCCTTCCCCGCGGGACGAGATGAGGGACGCGAGCATGCCACAGCGGGTGCAGGCCCTGGAGGTGCCGCAGCCGTCAGGCCCCTCGGTCATGTGCACGCAGGCCATGGCCTCACCCATCCGGGAACCGCGGCAGAGGTCCTTGTTCTCCTGGGCCATGGTCGTCAGGAACTGGGCGTTGCCCGTCAGGATCTGGCGCTGGGCGTTGAGGATGACGGCAAACCCGTCAACAGCGTCCAAGACCGTCCTGGCCAGCAGGTCGCCCATGCAGACTTCCTCGGCCTTGGCGAGGTCCCCAGGCGCAGCCCGGCCGACGAGGTCACCTTTGACCTCGAGTCCAGACAGATCACCGGCCTCCTGCATGGAAACACTCCTAAGGTAAGTCTGCCCAGGTCCAATCGGCCGGGAAATAGTATTTCTTTACCCAATTGTCATTTTGCTAGGATCTGCCAGGCCAGCCGCAGGATCAGGACCCCCACCACCCCGATAAAGACCCCCCGCAGCCAGCGGCTGCCCCGGGTCAGGGCGGCATGGGCCCCCAGGTACCCCCCCACCCCATTGGCCGCGGCCATGCCCAGGGCCACGCCGGGAATCCAGCTGCCCTGGCTCACAAAGAGGACCATGGCCGTCAGGTTCGAGGCCCAGTTCACGGCCTTGGCCAGGGCCGAGGCCCGGAGGAAGTCGAAGCCCAGAATGGCCACGAACAGGAAGATCAGCACCGACCCGGTCCCCGGCCCAAAGAAGCCATCGTAGAACCCCAGGGCGGCGGCGATGAGGGCCGCCAGGCCCCGCTGATGGCTGAGGCCGAAGCGCGGCGCATGGAGGTCCCCCAGGTCGGGACGCAGCAGCGTAAAGGCCAGCATCACCACCAGAAGGCCTAACATGACCGGGCGCAGGAAGTCCGCATGGACCCGATAGGTGAGCCAGACCCCGGCCGAAGCGCCCACCCCCGAGGCCAGCACGGGCATGAGCAGCTCCCGCCAGGCCAGGGTCCCGGAGCGGAGGAACCGCCCGGCGGCCATGGTGCTGCCGGCCACGGCCACCACCTTGTTGGTGCCCAGCAGGATCGGGAGGGAGGTCCCTGCGGGTAGCGCCAGCATGAGGGCCGGCACTGTGATCAGGCCCCCACCGCCCACAGCGGCATCGATGAAGCCCGCCAGGAGGGCGGCCAGCATGAGGAGGAGCAGGACGGGAAGCGGGGGCACCTGGAGCGATCAGACCTTCAATATTTCAGCTTCCTTATGCTTCATGGCCTCGTCGACCTCCTTGATGTGGGCATCGGTGACCTTCTGGATGTCATCCAGGGTCTTCTTCGCCACGTCCTCGGAGATGTGACCTTCCTTGAGCTTCTCGAGCTTCTTCACGTCCTCGTTGGCATCCCGGCGAATGTTGCGGACGCCGGTCTTGATCTCCTCGCCCAGGCGATGCAGGACCTTCACCAGGTCCCGGCGCCGCTCCTCCGTGAGCATGGGGATGGGCAGGCGGATCACATTGCCGTCGTTGGAGGGGTTGATGCCCAGGTCGGACTTCATGATGGCCGTCTCCACGGCCTTGATGGCGCTCTTGTCAAAGGGCTGCACCACCAGCATCCCCGCCTCGGGAACGGAGACCGTGGCCATCTGATTAAGGGGCACGGTGGAGCCGTAGTAGTCCACGTGGACGTTGTCCAGCAGGCTGGCGTTGGCGCGACCGGTGCGGATGGTGGCCATCTCCTTCTTGAGGGCCTCCAGCGAGCCGTGCATGCGGCGCTTGGTCTCCTGCAGGATGGCATCGGGGGTCTGGGCAGTCATGGGGCACCTCAATGGTTCGTTCAGCCCTTCTTTATACCTCAGAGTGAGCCCATCCCATCTGCTAGTGTGGCCCAACCGGGAGGCCCCCATGAACCCACGCACCCCTGCTGTGACCGTTCTGCTCTGCCTGTCCACCCTGGCTTGTAGCGGCCCCAAGCAGCTGGAGACCTCCGTCGGCACCCGGCGCTCCGAGACGCTGGTGGCCGAGGCGAAGCAGGTCGAGGGCCGGTGGCGGGTGGAGCTCCGTCTGCCCGTGGGCCGCTGGCAGGTGATGCCCGAGGAGGAGCAGACCTTCCACCTCGTCCCCGGCGAGCCCAGGTCCCTGCTGGTGTGGACGGTGGCCCCGGACCGCTGGGCCCTGCAGGACCGGCCCTTCCGCTTCAACCTGGTGGGCGCAGGGGGCCTGACCATCGCCATGTCGGTGCGCTATCCCAACACCCTGCCCCCTGCCCTGTCCGTCCTCCTGGAGATCTTCGCCAGAGGGGCCATTCCCCACTAAACAGCAAGAAGGCCGGGGCGCTTTCCCCCGGCCTTCTCGTGTTGCAATACAGGGCTAGTGGAACTGCTGGGACTCGGTGGAGCCCACCAGGGCCAGGGTGGAGGCCAAGCCCCCGCTGATGGCCTGGGCCACCTCATCGAAGTACCCGGTACCGACCTCGCGCTGGTGCTTGGTGGCCGTGTAGCCGCGCTCTTCGGAGGCGAACTCGGCTTCCTGCAGGCGGGAGTAGGCCGTCATGTGCTCGGTGCGGTAGGCGTTGGCCAGCTCGAACATGCCGTGGTTGAGGCTGTGGAAGCCCGCCAGGGTGATGAACTGGTACTTGTAGCCCATGGCCCCCAGCTCCCGCTGGAAGGTGGCAATCTCCTCGTCCGACAGCTTCTTCTTCCAGTTGAAGGACGGTGAGCAGTTGTAGGCCAGCAGCTTGCCCGGGAACTCGGCATGGACGCCCTCGGCGAACTCGCGGGCCTCCTTCAGATCGGGGGTGGAGGTCTCGCACCAGATCATGTCGGCGTAGGGCGCGTAGGCCTTGGCCCGGGCGATGGCCATCTGGACCCCGCCGGTGATGCGGTGGAAGCCCTCGGGCGTGCGCTCCCCCGTGAGGAAGGGCTGGTCGCGCTCATCGATGTCGGAGGTGATGAGGCGGGCTGAGTCAGCGTCCGTGCGGGCAATGACCAGGGTCGGCACGTCCAGGACATCGGCGGCCAGGCGGGCGGCGACCAGGGTGCGGATGAAGTGCCCCGTGGGGATGAGCACCTTGCCGCCCAGGTGGCCGCACTTCTTCTCACTGGAGAGCTGATCCTCGAAGTGGACGCCGGCGGCACCCGCCTCGATCATGCCCTTCATGAGCTCGAAGGCGTTGAGGGGGCCACCGAAGCCGGCCTCGGCATCCGCCACGATGGGCAGGAACCAGTCGCGGCTGACGCCCCCCTCGCCGTGCTCCACCTGGTCCGCCCGCTGGAGGGCGTTATTCAGACGCTTCACCAGGGTGGGGACCGAGTTGGCCGGGTAGAGGCTCTGGTCGGGGTAGCTCTGGCCCGAGCTGTTGGCGTCGGCGGCCACCTGCCAGCCGGAGCAGTAGATGGCCTTGAGGCCGGCCTTGGCCATCTGCACGGCCTGGCCGCCGGTCATGGCGCCGAGGGCCCGGGTGGGCTCTTCCTGCTGGAGGAGCTTCCAGAGCTTGCGGGCACCCATCTGGGCGAGGGTGTGCTCGATGCGCAGGCTGCCGCGCAGCTTCTTCACGGTCTCGGCGCCGTAGGGCCGGGTGATGCCTTCCCAGCGGTTGGCGGAGAAGTCGTCTTCAAGAGGGGGGATGGGGAAGCGGGGGGTCATGGGATACCTCGGGAGGGGTTAGGGTGGGTTGGGGCTGGTACAATGTCAAAGATTGACCTATTCTGGATGAAGTCAATGAACCCTTGATTTGATAGGGGTTGAGCTGAAAAAATTTGTCAATTGTCAGCATAGAACTTGTAAATTGATGTAAAGGAATGGACCATGCCCTCCGCCGCTCCCAGCAAGCCCGCCGCCCGCCTCGGGGCCAAGATCCGCCTCCTCCGCCGCCAGGAAGGCCTGAGCCAGGTCCAGCTGGCCGAGGCCCTGGGCATCAGCCCCAGCTACCTCAACCTCATCGAGAGCAACAAGCGGCCCCTCACGGCCCCCCTGCTCATCCGGCTGGCCCAGCAGTTCCACCTGGACCTCAAGGCCCTGGCTCCCGAAGAAGATCAGCGCCTGTCGGACGACCTCATGGAAGCCTTCGGCGATCCCCTCTTTGAGGTGCATGGCCTCCAGGCCCAGGACGTACGGGAGCTCGTGCAGAACAGCCCCCAGCTGGCCCGGGGGGTCTTCGAGCTGTACCGCGCCTACCAGCACGCCCAGGACAGCCTGGGCACCCTCGCCGCCAAGCTCAGCGACGGCCAGGGCTATGATCCCGAGGCCACGCGCCTCCCCTCCGAGGAGGTCGGGGACTTCATTCAGCAGGCCATGAATTACTTCCCAGAGCTGGAAGCCGTCGCCGAGGACCTGGGGTCCCGGGCGGCCCTGGACTCGGACAACCCCTTCCCCGGCCTGGTGGCGGCCTGCGTGGCCCGGGGCATCCAGGTGCGGGTCCACCGGATCTCAGAGAGCCCCGGCCTGCTGCGGCGCTACGACCCCGACCGCCGCATCCTGAGCCTCTCCGAGCTGCTGACCCAGCGCAGCCGCAGCTTCCAGCTGGCCCATCAGCTGGCCCTGCTCGAACACGGCGACCTCCTGGACCGCCTCACCGACCATCCCCTGCTGCGCACGCCGGCCTCCCGGGCCCTGGCGCGGGTGGCCCTGGCCAACTACTTCGCCAGTGCCGTGCTCATGCCCTACGAAGCCTTCCTGCGGGCAGCCCGCTCGGAGCGCTACGACATCGACATCCTGACCCGCCGCTTCCAGGCCAGCTTTGAGCAGGTCTGCCACCGCCTCACGACCATGCGCCGCCCGGGCCTGGAGGGCGTGCCCTTCCACTTCCTGCGCATCGACATCGCCGGAAACATCTCCAAGAGTTTCTCCGCCTCTGGCATCCGCTTCGCCCGCTTCTCCGGGGCCTGCCCCCGCTGGAACGCCCACGCCGCCTTCCTCACGCCCGGCCTCATCCGCACCCAGATCAGCGAGATGCCGGACGGCCGGAAGTACTTCTGCATCGCCCGCACCCTGCAGAAGGACACGGGTGGCTACCGGGGCCAGCACGCCATGCAGGCCGTGGGCCTGGGCTGCGAGATGGGCCACGCCAAGGACCTCATCTACGCCGATGGCCTGCGCCTGGATCAGCCCCCGGTGCCCATCGGTGTCACCTGCCGCCTCTGCGAGCGCACCGACTGCGAGCAGCGAGCCTTCCCGCCCCTGCAACAGGCCTTCAAGGTCGAAGAAAACCTCCGCCGGACCAGCTTCTATGCCCGGATCGAGAGCGACTCCTGATCGGAATTTACTGGGTGGTTGAAAATCCACCATTCAATGGTAGATTTTCATCATGCACCCTCGCAACCTCCTCCCTGCCCTGGAAGGGGCCCTGACCGACACCCCGGTGGTCTTCCTTGCCGGGGCCCGTCAAACAGGGAAAAGCACACTGGTCCAAGGGCTTGGAAGAGGATCTGACTATCGGACCTTTGACGACCTGAACACCCTCGCTGCTGCCCAAGCTGACCCAGTGGGCTTTATCCACAGCCTGGGTCACACCGCGATCCTCGACGAGATCCAGCGAATCCCTGAGCTTTTGCTGCCAATTAAGGCCAGCGTGGATCGAGACCGGCGGCCAGGACGCTTCATCCTCACGGGGTCAGCCAACGTGCTTGCCCTGCCAAAAGTAGCCGAGAGCTTGGCGGGGCGTATGGAGGTCCTGACCCTCTGGCCCCTGGCCCAGGCCGAGCGAGCGGCGGCACAGCCTGGCTTTGTGGATGCCTGCTTCCAGGGCCACCCCGAACACCTCAAGGTTCCTGCCATGGAGCGCAACGACCTCCTGGAGAGGATTGCGGTAGGGGGCTACCCAGAGGTCGTTGCCCGCACCTCCTCCGGGGCCAGGACACGCTGGTTTAACGCCTATCTCCAGACCCTCCTCCAACGGGATGTCCGCGACCTCTCAGCGATCGAAGGACTGGCCCTGCTGCCGCGACTGCTCAGCCTGGTCGCAGCCCGGACAGGCAGTCCCATGAACGTGGCGGACCTCGGCCGCACCCTCGGCCTGAGCCAAGTCACGCTGCGGCGCTACCTGATCCTTTTCGAGACCCTCTTTCTCCTGGTACAGCTGCCGCCCTGGTTCGAGAACCTCGGCAAACGGCTGGCCAAGACTCCCAAGGTCTACTTCAACGACCCGGGTCTGCTGCTGCACCTCCTGGGAGCCGATCCCGAAGGGTTACATCACTCACCAGCCCTCGGGCCCATCGTCGAGTCCTTTGCGGTCATGGAGCTGATCAAGACGGCACCCTGGTCCAGAGCGCAGCCCAGCTTATTCCACTTGCGGACGAGCGCAGGCACCGAGGTGGACATCGTCCTCGAGGACCGGAGCCGCCGTATGGTTGGCGTAGAGGTGAAAGCATCTCAGACCGTGGGAGCCGCCGACTTCAACGGTCTGCGCATGATGAAGACCCTGGTGGGAGACCGCTTTTGCTGCGGAGTCGTGCTCTACAGTGGCAAGGAAGTCCTACCCTTCGGCCCTGGGCTCTGGGCGCTGCCCCTGCAGGCACTCTGGGGCGAGGCCTGAGGCGTTAGCCCTTCCCCCAGCGCCCGATGGGCTCCTCGACCCAGCGATGCAGGGCGGCGGCGGCAACCAGGGCGAGGCCCAGGGCCAGGCTGAAGCCCAGGCGCCCGACAAAGTGCGGCTCCACCAGCTTCATGGTGAAGGGGTGGATGAGGTAGAGCCCGTAGCTCCAGGCCCCCAGATGGGTGAGCACCCGGCCCACCGGGCCGGACTCGCCCGCCCGGGTGAAGGCCGCCAGGGCCACCAGCAGGGTCACGATGAGCAGGTAGCGGTAGCGGAGCCAGCCCGTGAGCGCCGTGAGGTGGTCAAAGAACTGCGGTGTGGGGCGCAGCAGCAGCCAGAGCAGGGGCAGGGCCAGGAGCAGGGCGACCTTGGGATCCAGCCGCAGGTCGGTGCGGGCGTGGAGCCCCGCCAGCAGGCCGCCCCAGGCCAGGAGGAAGAGCTGGTTGGGGCCCAGCACGTAGGTGTGGAACTGGTTCCAGCGTGGCTCTGCCATCACCCCATAGAGGGTGGAGGGCAGGCTCCAGGCCCAGAGACCCAGGGCCAGGGCCGCCAGAAACCAGAGGCCCCCCTTCTCCCGCAGCCAAGCCAGCGCCGGGTAGACGAAGTAGAGCAGGGACACCAGACCCACGTACCAGCCGCCCGTGACCAGGGCGTGATTGGGATGGAACGCGCCGAAGGTGAGCGTGATGTTTTCCAGCAGGAAGCGGGGCGTCGGGTCCGGCCCCATGCCCAGGTGGAAGGCGATGTTGAGGGCGCAGGCCAGGTAGAACACCGGCGCCAAGCGCAGGAAGCGGCGAAGCCAGAAGCGCGGCACACCTTCGGCCTGGATCCGGGACCAGGAGGCGGTGCGGAAGAGCAGGAAGCCGCTCAGCACGAAGAAGGCCGAGACGCCGTAGTTGCCGAGCTTGGCGAAGGCCATGTTCTGGCCCGAACCCGACTGGGTCAGGTCGAACCAGACGCTCAGGTGGTACACCGCCACGCAGAGGGCCAGGATGCCCCGCAGGGGATCCAGCAGGCCCAGGCGACCGGCGGCCTTAGCGGTAGCGGACATGGCCCGATCCAGCGGTCAGGCGGCCCAGGAGCCAGGCGGGTTCCTCGCTCTCATGGAGCCGGTCCAGCACCCCGGCAGCCTGGTCGGGCTTCACCACCAGCACCATGCCCACCCCCAGGTTCAGCGCCTGGCGGGCATCGTCGAGGCCCAGGCCCCCCTGCTCCATGAGGAAGCGGAAGAGCACCGGAATCTCCCAGCTCTGGGTATCGATCTCGGCATCGAGCGTTTCAGGCAGGACGCGGGGGAGGTTGTCCGTGAGGCCGCCCCCGGTGATGTGGGCCATGGCCACCAGCCGGCCATCCCGCACCAGCGGCAGCACCTGCGTCAGGTAGCTGCGGTGGATGGCCAGCAGAGCCTGGGCCACAGTCTGGTCCGTACCCGGCAGCAGGTCATCCACGCCGAGGCCTGCGACCTCGAAGCAGACCCGGCGGGCCAGGGAGTAGCCGTTGGTGTGCAGGCCCGAGCTGGGCAGGCCGATGAGCACATCGCCAGCAGCCATGGCGTCGAGGCGGGGCAGCAGCAGCGCCTCATCCACCACGCCAACGATGGTGCCCGCCAC
>CAITBU010000174.1 GCA_903890595.1 uncultured Holophagaceae bacterium
ACCCCACCCGAGGGCCTGCAGGAAGACCTCAAGGAAGCGGGCCGCTCGGTCCAGCAGGCGGGGAAGGAAGTGGGTCAGCTGGCCGCCAAGGGCGGTAAAGAAGTGGGCAAGGCCGCCGCCAAGGGCGGGAAGGAAGTGGGACAAGCGGCGAAGAAGGCCGGAAAAGCCATTGCCCAGGGGGCGCGCACCGCCGGCAAGGGCATCGCCAAGGGCGCCAAGGAGGCAGCGAAGGGCGTCAAGCAGGCCGTGAAGCCCGAGTAGCCGGGCCTACTTCCGCTGCGCCACCACGGTGGTTCGGTTGCGGGTGACGAGGGTCCAGCCCGCCTGCTGATCGCTGCTGAGGCGGCGCCACTCGCCAACCTTGGCCATCACCAGCACTGGTCGTCCGGGAGCTTCGGCCTTGAGTCGGTCCGCCACGGCGCCCAGGTCGGCGGGATCCTCGCTGAACCAGCGCCCGGGATCCGGCAGACGGTCCCGCCCGTAGGCCAACTCACCGGTGCCCGCCACCACCACCGTCCGGGTGTGGGTGTAGAAGGGGAGGGTCTGCAGGTAGTCCCCGAAGCTGATCCACTGCGCGTCCGGGGGCAGGCCGCGCACCAGGTCCACCGCCGACTTGCCCTGCCCCACCGTGGCTTGAACGCCCACGATCAGCAGCCAGAGGGCAGCGCCCAGCCCCGCCATCACCTGGGGGCCGCTGAGGCCGCGCCGACCATGGGCCAGTAGGCCCAGGCCCGCAAAGGCCGCTCCGGCCAGGGCCACCAGCCAGAACTGGGGGCCGAGATCCTTGCGCATGAAGACCACCGCCGCCAGCAGGAGCACCCCCAGCACCAGCAGCTCCTTCCCCATGCGGAAGAGGGCCTGGACTTCCTCGCCCCGACGCTCGAAGACGCAGGCCAGGACGGCCAGGGGCACGATGGCCGGAAGGATGTAGGGGGGCAGCTTGGAGCCCGAAATGCTGAAGAAGATCAGAGGCCAGAGGAAGGCCATGGCCGTCACAGCCACGGTCCAGCGGGCCAGGGGATCCTGGGCCTGGGGGCCCCTGCCCTGCAGGAACGACCAGCTGCGGCGGAGCCCCACCAGGGTGGCGGAGAGCCAGGGCAGCAGGCCCACGGCGAGGATCCCAACGAAGTACAGCTTGTCGAGCACCCAGTTGTTGGAGCCCTGGCGGGCGTGCTGGTGGGTGAGGAAGCGGGTGAAGTGCTCGTGGATGAAGAAGAACTGGGCATGGCCCGGATTCGCCCGGTTGACCGCCCAGAACCAGGGCACCACCAGAGCCAGGTAGAGGAGCCAGCCCAGGGGGTCCAGGGCCGTCCGCAGCACCGCCCGCCGCAGGTCCCGGTCCTTCCAGGCGAACAACAGCGAACCCAGCAGAATGCCGCCGGTGAGGATGACCTCGGCGAGGCCCTTGGTGAGCATGGCCCCCGCCAGCAGGGCGAAGGTGGCCAGGGTCCAGCCAAGGCCCGAGCGGCCTTCCCGGCGCTCGGCCACGGCCTCCACAAAGGCAGCCACGCCGGCCACGAGGAAGGCACTGAAGAGGGCGTCCAGGGTGAGCAGCTGCCCGAGGATGAAGGCCAGCAGACCCGTGGCGGCCATGAACGGTGCCCACAGGGGATCCCGGGCCCCCAGGCGCTTGGCCAGCCGCCAGGCCGCCCAGAGCATGAGGCCCGCAGCCAGGGCCAGGGGGAGGCGCGCCGCCGCCCCGTTGAGCCCGAAGAGCTTCATGCTGATGGCCGAGAGCCAGTACTGCAGGGGGGGTTTCTCGAAGTAGAGCACGCCGTTGAGGTGGGGCGTCAGCCAGTCCCCCGTGGCCAGCATCTCCCGGGGGATCTCCGCATAGCGCCCCTCATCCGGCTCCCACAGCGGCCGGATCAGCAGCGGCAACAGCCCCAGGAAGAACCAGAGCGCCAGGAGGGTGCTGCGTTCGCGACGGGTCATGGGCGGGGCGTCACTCCAGGGACAAAAAAAGATTCACCACGAAGACACGAAGACACGAAGAAAAGCTTTTCTATCTCAGCGCGGCGTTAGAACGCTGCGGTGGGTCGACCCCATCCGCCGCGCTGAGCAACCCGGAACCTAGTTCTCGGTCTCGACGACCTTCTCCTGCGCTTTGTGCTCTTCCACGAAGAAGTCGATGGTCTTCTTCAGGGAGTCGATCATGGAGACCTTGGGCTCGAAGCCGAAGGTGGCCTGCATGCGCTTGATGCTGGGGGTGCGCCGGGCCACGTCCTGGTAGCCCTTGCCGTAGAACTCGCCGCTGCCCGTCTCCACGGTGCTGCCCTCGGCAATGCCCCGCTCCAGGCGGAAGGGGTGGTCCTTCCAGATGGCGATCATCATCGCGGCGATCTCGCGGACGCTGTAGTCGTTGGCCGGGTTGCCGATGTTGAAGATCTGGCCGTCGGCCTTGCCACCCTCGTTGCGCAGCACGGCCATGATGCCGTCCATGGCGTCGGCCACGTCGATGAAGCAGCGCCGGGCTGTGCCACCATCCACCAGCTGGAGGGGCTCGCCGTTGAAGAGGTTCCAGCTGAACTGGGTCACCAGGCGGCTGCTGCCCTCTTTGGCGGTATTGAGGCTGTCGAGCTTGGGGCCCATCCAGTTGAAGGGGCGGAACAGGGTGAAGCGCAGGCCCTGCTGGAAGCCATAGGCCCAGATCACGCGGTCGAGCAGCTGCTTGCTGGTGCTGTAGATCCAGCGGTTCATGGGGATGGGGCCGGTGACCAGCGGAGACTCGTACTCGTCGAACTCCTCGTCGGGGCACATGCCGTAGACCTCGGAGGTGCTGGGGAAGACCACCCGCTTCTTGTACTTCACGCACTGGCGGACGACTCGGAGGTTCTCCTCGAAGTCCAGCTCGAAGACCCGCAGCGGGTCCGTGACGTAGACCTTGGGCGTGGCGATGGCCACCAGGGGCAGCACCACGTCGCACTTCTTGATGTGGTACTCGATCCACTCCTTGGAGATGGTGATGTCGCCCTCCACGAAGTGGAAGCGCGGGTTGGCCAGGTGCTCGGCGACCTTGTGGGCGCCCAGATCCAGCCCATAGACCTCCCAGTCCGTGTCCTGCATGATGCGGTCCACCAGATGGGAACCGATGAAGCCATTGACGCCCAGAATGAGGACCTTCATGGGATCTCCTTAACCAAACGGATGATTCTACCAGCCTGACCGGATGCGGTCACGGGCGGTCCTGTCGGGGCATTTCCACGCGGGATAAGGGCAAGGGCAACAGCAACCACTCTCGCAGAGAAAGGACGAGAAGGCAGAGGAGCGCAGAGAAAGGAAGATGTAAGCAGAGGAGTACCGAGCAGCAGAGGAGAGCGGAGAAACACAGGCTTGTTCAGCTCTCCTCCGCTCCTCCGTCCTTGCTCCGCTTATCAGCTTCCTTTTTCTCTTCTCCGCGCCCCTCGGCCATCTCAGCGCTCTCTGCGAGAGTTTTTAGTTCTTTCTTTACTCCGATTTCAGCGACCGCGTCATCAGCCGCCGCACGGCTTCGGCGGGGCTCTCGCCGTTGAGGAGGCGCTGGACCTCGGTGGCGATGGGCAGGTCCAGGCCGTGGGCCCGGGCCAGCTCCAGGGCCGCTTCGGTGGTGAACATGCCCTCGACCACCTGGCCACCCAGGGCGTCCCGGGCGGCGGCCACGGTGGCACCCTTGCCCACCAGCTCCCCGAAGGTGCGGTTGCGGCTCTGGGGGCCCGTGGCCGTGAGCAGGAGGTCGCCCATGCCCGCCAGACCCATGACGGTGGCCGACTGGCCGCCCAGGACTTCCACCAGGCGGGCCATCTCGGCGAGGCCACGGGTGATGAGCGCCGCCCGGGCGTTGTAGCCCAGGCCCAGGCCGTCCACCAGACCCGCAGCGATGGCGAGGACGTTCTTCAGGGCGCCGCAGAGCTCGGTGCCCACCACGTCCCGGCTGAGGTAGATGCGCAGGCGCTCAGAAGACAACTGGGCTTGAAGGGCTCTGGCGCGCTCATCTTGCACCACCGGCGGCAGGGCCAGCACGATGGCCGTGGGCACGCCGATGGAGACCTCGTCGGCGAAGGAGGGCCCGGAGAGGGCGCCCACCGGCATATCGAGCACGCCGGTCAGGGCCTGGGAGAGGGTCTGGCGGGTGGACTGGAGGATGCCCTTGCTGACGTGGATCAGGCAGTCCGGAGCCACCGTGGTCTGGGGACGCAGGCCGGCCCAAGCTGCAGGGCTCACTTGCGTGGGCATGGCGGAGATCCAGAGGGGCGCTGACAGGGCCGCAGCCGGATCCAGCGAGGTGGTCAGGCCCGCCGGGAAGGGCGCCTGCTTGAGGCGGGGGTGGCAGCGCTCCGCCGCCAGCAGGGCCATCTCCTCCGGGAAGGGGCCCCACAGGGCGACCTTGGCCCCGGCCTTGGCCCAGGTGATGGCCAGGGCGGTGCCCCAGGCGCCGGAGCCGAAGACGCCGATATCAGGCCGCGTCATGGGAGTCCTCCTGCTTGGCGCCCCACAGCTTGGACTCGGTGCCCTCCTGCAGGCGCCGGATGTTGTCCCGGTGCTTCCAGATCACCAGCAGGACCAGGGCGACCCAGGGAAGCAGGGTCCGGAAATCCTGCTGGAGGGTTCCCCCAAACATCCGGAAGAAGGAGAAGGCCAGGAAGAGCTGCACGGGCACCATGGCCGCCGCCAGGATGCTGCCCAGGCTCACGTGGCGGGTGAGCCAGAGGGCGAAGACGAAGGTGGCCATGGGCAGGACCATCAGCTGCGCGTCCACGGCGAGGATCACGCCCAGGGCCGTGGCCACGCCCTTGCCGCCCTGGAACTTCAGCCAGGGCGTGAAGACATGGCCCAGCACCGCCGCCAGGGCCAACAGGGAGAGCAGGTCCAGGGAGACCCCCGCCTTTTTCGCCAGGAAGACCGGCAGGAAGCCTTTGAGGATGTCGAGCAGCAGGGTAACGATGCCCAGGGCTTTGCCCCCCACCCGGCTCACATTGGTGGCGCCGATGTTGCCGCTGCCGTGGGCGCGCACATCGCCCTTGCCCGCCAACTTCACCAGCAGGAGGCCGAAGGGAATGCTGCCGCAGGCGAAGGCCGCAAGGCACCAGAAGACCAGGGATCTCGGATCGGACAGAGGCATGGGCCAGTGTATCAGCGGCTCGGGGCGGGATGGACGATGGCCCGGCGCAGCAGGTCCAGGGCCAGGGCCGTGGTGCGCAGCTGGATCTCAGCCCGGTCTCCCGCCATGCGGTGAGCCTTCACCGTCGTGCCAGCGGGCCCGGCGATGGCGATGAACACGGCACCCACCGGCGCATCCCCCTCGGCAGCGGGCCCGGCGTTGCCGCAGATGCCCACGCCCCAGGTGGCACCGAGGCGCTGGCGAGCGGCCTCGGCCAGGCCGATGGCACAGGCCTCGCTGACCGTGCCTACCTCCTGGAGCCACGCCGGGTCCAGTCCGAGCAGTGCGACCTTGGCGGCCGGCGTGTAGACCGTGGCACCGCCCAGAAAGGAGCGACTGGCCCCGGGGACAGCGGTGAGCCGGGAAGCCAACAGACCACCGGTCATGCTCTCGGCCAGCGCCAGGGTCTGGGCCCGCGTCTGCAGGGCAGCCAGCACGGCATCCTCCAGGTTGCTGTCCCCTACGGAGACCAGGTCAGGCCCCAGCACCGGCTCGAAGGCGGCCTGGGCTGCGGCCAGGTCGGCAGGGTTGGCACCCCGGGCCAGCAGCTCCACTTGGGAGAGACTCGCCAGGATGGTCCAGTCCAGGTGGCTGTGCTGCTCCCGGACCCCACGGGTGCGCTCATCCAGGTTGCTCTCGGGCACACCGGCCACCACCATGCGCAGGGTGTGGACAGCCTGCCCGGCCAGCACAGCG
>CAITBU010000175.1 GCA_903890595.1 uncultured Holophagaceae bacterium
ACGAGGCCCGGGTCCTCTTCCGCCGTTTTCTGGACCTCCTGAAGGACCAACATCCCCGGGTGAAGTCCGGCTTCTTCCAGGAGCACATGGAGGTGGAGCTGCTGAACGACGGGCCGGTGACCTTCATCCTCGAGCGCTGAGCCTCTGTGATAAACGAAGCGGCCGGGCAGATGCCCGGCCGCTCTGCTTGAGGAGCAGGAGCCTACTTCTGCAGCTCGAGGGTGACCACCGCCCCGCCCATCTGAGGCAGGGTGGCGACCGTCTTCAGCACCTTGCGGGTGGCAGCGTCCACCCACATGTCGGTGCTCCCGGGATCACCGTCGGCGGAAGTCAGGGTCAGCTTCCAGGCCTTGAAGGTACCCGCGGGAACCGTCACGTCCTCCGTAGCCACCACCTTGGCCTGCTTGAGCTGAACCTTCTGGCGCTGGAGATCCACGTTGCGGAAGGTGACCGTGTAGCCAGCCGCCAGAGGCAGGCAGGCCAGGGCGTCCTGGGCACCGGAGCCATCGGCGAAAGCCCCGCCGCCCAGGTCGATGCTGAAGGGCTTGGGATCTCCGCCCATGGCCATGGAGCCAGTGGCCTTGCTGCCCTCGAAGGCCATCTCGATGGTCACCGGGCCCTGCTTGACCTGGCGCTTGAGGGGCACCAGGCTTCCCTTGGCCAGGATGGTGGTGTCCATGGCATCGCCGCCCGGCAGCTTGGTAGCATCGGTCACCACCCAGGTGCCAGCCTCCTCTTTGATGGTGCGGACCATGGAGAGGGGCATGCTCTGGGGCCCCATGGCCAGGGTGCCCACATAGGTGAAGGTCCCGGCGGCAGGACTGGCCACGGGCTTGGGTACGCCCACGGCACCCGCATCGGCCTTCTTGGCCAGGACCACGGTCTTGGGATCCACCGTGATCTCGGGGAGGCGGCTCATGACGTCGGCCTTGCCACCTTCCTGGAAGCGGGCCTTGAGGTGCTTGGCCAGGAACTTCTCAGCGGCAGCCATCATGGCCTGGTTGTTCACGGGGCGCGCAAAGCCATGGCCCTCATCCGGGGCACAGATGTACTCCACAGGGAAGCCGCGGTCGCGCAGGGCGATGACGATCTGCTCGCTCTCGGCCTTCTTCACCCGGGGGTCATTGGCACCCTGCACCACCAGGAGCGGGGTGTGAATCTTCGCCACGGAGTTCAGCGGGGACTGGCGCTCCAGCTGCTTCTTGCCCTCAGGCGTGTTGGGGTCTCCCATGCGCTCGTGGAAGATGATACGGCCAGCCTCCCAGTAGGGGGGGATGGTCTCCAGCAGGGTCAGCAGGTTGGAGGGACCGACGATGGACACCGCCGCAGCGTAGACGTCAGGCGTGAAGGCCACACCGGCGAGGGTGGCGTAGCCACCGTAGGAGCCGCCCATGATGCCGACCCGCTTGGGGTCCACGATGCCCTTGGCAACCAGGTGCTTCACGCCCCAGGTGAGGTCGTCCTGCATGCGGTCGCCCCACTGCTTGTTGCCGGCGTTGAGGAACTTCTTGCCGTAGCCCGTGGAGCCCCGGAAGTTGGGGGCCAGCACCGCATAGCCGCGGTTGGCCAGGAACTGGGCGTAGGGGTTGAAGCCCCACTGATCCCGGGCCCAGGGGCCACCGTGGGGGAAGACCACCAGGGGCAGGTTCTTGGCAGGGACGCCCTTGGGTAGGCTGAGGTAGGCGGGGATCTCCAGACCGTCGCTGGACTTGTAGCGGATGGGCTGCATGGCCACCAGGGGCTCTCGGGGCAGGTCCTGGCGGGAGACGTATTCCAGGCTGAGCTTCTTGGTGCGCCGGTCGAAGAGGTAGCGGGTGCCGGGATCCCGATCGCTGGAGGCGGAGATCATGCAGACCTGCTCGTCGTCGGTGGTCGAGCCGAGGCCGATCTCCTTGCCCGGCAGCTGCTTCTGGATCAGCTTGAAGTCCGCTTCCCAGGCCTTGTCCTTCCAGTAGATCTGCGTGCGGTCATCCAGATAGGTGGTGGCGATCAGCTCGTCCGTGATCTCCGAGAAGATGGCCGCGCCGAAGTCCACCCGACCCTTGGGATCGGACTCGATCTTGGTCTCCTTGCCGGTGGCAGGGTCGAAGAGCACCAGCTCCACCAGATCCCGGGCACCCTTGTTGGTCTCGAGGTAGACCCGCTTGCCGTCCTTGTGGAACGCCACGGGGCTGGCGGACTCAAAGACGCCGCACTCGTAGACCTTGGTGAAGCCTGTGGGGTCCACCCGGAGGACCTCGGTGTCACCCTTTTCCGTGGTGCGCAGGGCCAAGCGCAGGTTCGCCTGCTTGTCGAAGACCCACCCCGCGATGCGCTCGGTGTTCTTGCGGAGGAGGGTCCGCTCGCCGGTGGAGATGCGCACCTTGTAGGCATCGTGCCAGGCCGCATCGCGATCATTGAGGCCCACGTAGATGGCATCCGGGTCGGCCTTGGGCACGGCGTAGATCATGGCCCTGGCCCCCTTGGCGGCGGTCAGGTTGCGGGCCTCGGGGGCCTCCTTCCCGGGGGCAGGAGTGGCAGCGGGATCCACGGCGTAGACGTTGTAGTTCTCGTCGCCATCCTTGTCCTGGACAAAGAGGATCTGCTTGCTGTCCCGGCTCCAGAAGAAGCCGGGGATGGGCCGCTTGGGGTCAGCGGTGATGAGGCGGCCCTTGGCGTAGGGCTCGCCGACCTTCTTCACCCAGACGTTCCGGGTCTCCTTCCAGGGCTTCAGGAAGGCGATCCACTTCCCATCGGGGGACAGCTGGGCGGCAGCGATCTCGGGATTGCCGAAGAACTTTTCGCGGTCGATGAGGGGTGCCGACTGAGCCTTCCCCGGGGCTGGGGCGGCGGCAGCTTCCTTGGCGGCAGCGGGAAGCGGAAGGGCTGCTGCCAGGGCAAGGCCCGAGCACAGCAGACTGGACAGATAGGGATGGGCAGACATAGGTCGTCCTCCTGGGGGGTGGCAAGGATACGAAAGCGCCCAGGGAAGGTTGAGGGCTTTTTCTCGGCCCTCAGGTCTGTTCAGCCCAGGAAGGCCTTGGCGAGCAGGTCCTCCAGCTGGGCAGGAACCTCGCCTCCGGCCAGCGGAATGAGTACGGTCACGGTCAGAACCAAGGGTGGCCCAGGCTCAAAGCGGAGGACAGCCCGGTGCCCCTGGCGGGTAAAGATACCCTGAAGAAGCAGATCGGCCCGGTACCAGGCCTCGTCTTCATCTGATAACTCGGTACCTGCATAGCAATTATCCAAGAGTGGGATATCGACCCTGCCGCAGAGGTGCCGATTGCCTTCGGCACTCACCACTTCCGCTGCAGCCTGGACGACCTGTCCGGGGCGGATCCGTACCAGGGGTCCCCGGATGGCGGTCGGGATCGCCCTCCCCAAGGTAACGAAGGATTTCACGGTATCGGTTAGAGGTGGAAGTGGATTCTCCACCGGCGACAGGCAGAGCCAGCGACGCCGATGGGCGGGAGTACCCAATCCCATCGTGGAGGGTCGGTGCGTATCGCCGGTCCTTGCTTCCAGCGCCCTGGGGACCCGCCCGGGAGGCAAGCCCATGCTCCCACTGCCTGGGCGAGAGCCCCCTCGGAGGCCGTTACCGGGGTAGGACACGGGCCACCTCAGCTCGGGGAAGTCGACGGGCAACGGCAAGGTTGGGCTTTCGCATAGGGGGGGTGGGGGTGGGTGCGACTTCAGGCTTGCGAAGGGCCGTCAGCGCTGCGAACAACCCGCCCAGGACGTCCCGGAGGACCACGTTGGGTACCACGGGGTTCGCCTCGGTGGCGCCTCCCTGGGAGAGCCAAGCCTTCAGGGGCACGCAGACCTGATTCTCCCCCCGGCCCACCATCAGGCAGAGCACTTGGCCCTCAGGCTTCCTGGGCCGCACCTTAAACTCGAGGGGAATGCCCTCCATCCGGAGCGTCCCGATGAAAGCCACAACGGCCGGATCCTGGATTCGGAGCACGACCCCCGCTGGGGCCAGCATTAAATCAAGGGGACTGGCATCCATGCGAATCCGGGCCTTGGCCAGCATGGTGCAACGAGTGATGGCTATCCTGAGAAGGTCGGTCTGGGCGGAATGCAGGATGTCCACAGGCTGAACCTCAAGATTGGCGCCATTTCGCGCATGACATAAGTAAAATTGCTTACTTAAGCCAAATCTTCAGACATTAATGGCCAGTGTCAAGGACGGTTATAACCGGACTCCCGGCTCCATTGAGATGCAATTATTAATTTTTTTGCTCTATATATTGGAGATAGAAGGACTCTTGCCCCCACCCAGGGAAGCCCTCCTCTGCTATTGCGTAAATCTAGACACTGTCGAGATGCCACTTCATTTGGGTCGCATCTCGATTTGCCTTAAAAATTATCTAAACAAAAATGATTGTGGGTGGTTTTTTGGATGTTAATGACCAAGCCTGTCCATTTAACTGGACAGGCTTGGCGAAGGCCACCGGGGTCCTTACAGCAGGGTCCCCGGAGCGTCAGCCCTGGGGCTGGGCTAGGGCATTCACGCCCAGTGGGAGGGGACGGCACGGGGCGGAGAGGCCCGCCAGCTCCCTCGGGCAACCCAGGTCACAGCATAGGAAATGGGCCGCTGCTGGCACACTGAGCAGATCCATGACCCGAAGGGCTGGCGTGCCTGGTTCCGCCGTGGTGGTCCCCAGGGAAACGTTCGGAGGTGGACTCCCTTCCAGCCAGGCCTTCAGCCAGAAGGTCAGCGCCTCCGGGTCGCGGGGTTTGCCGGCCTCGTTCCGAATGCACCGTTGGCCGGCGTGTACCAGAGCGGACCGCAGACGCTCCAGGATGCTTGCCGGGTTCCGCGTGAGCAGAAGCCATTTCAGATGAGGCGTTTCCCGTATGGTGTCCAGGGCGAGCACCCTGACCCACTGGAGGCCATCGCGCTCGTCCCAAAAATCGCCAAACCCGTTGGTAAGGATGCTCCGAGGCCGCCCTTCCTGAAAGGCCAGGCGGTCATAGAACAGGGCCTCCTGCCGAGCACCTTGCGGGGATGGCTCCGGGCGCAAGGGGCGCTGTTCCAGGAGTTCCTGGGGCCCGACGCAGCTCAGGCAGGAGGGCAAGTGTTCGCCCCCGCTGCGCCAGAAGTGGATGACTTTGGACCGCCCCTGCACCCGTCCCCCTTTTCGCAGATGCCCCATGCCGGGGCCTGTCCCGCAGTGCCCCTTGAAGGGATACGGTTCTCTACGATGTGGTGGTCCCGAGTCCCGTCAAGATGCGATCAAGGTATTAACCCCACTTCGCCACCCCTCCGATCCTCGAATACGATGGCATTTATGCTGTATATGGTTGACTTGATTATGTTTTAGTGAACTCAATATTTTACAGATAAAAATCTAGACATTATGATCCCAGCATTTCCAAGTGGCCTCGAGGGGGCTCAGACCCTCGGCGCACTCAGGCCGAGCGGACCCCAGCCTTCCTTGGCGGGACCGTAGATGCCGGGGACCACCAGGCCAGCTTGACGCATGAGCACGGTCATCTGCCCGCGGTGGTGGGTCTGGTGGGCCACCAGGACCTGGAGGGCGAAGGCGCCGGTCCAGGTCTCCCCATACAGGCTGAAGTTCCGCCCCAGCTCGGAGTTGCTCCAGCTGCCCACATGGTCGAGCAGGGACTCGCTGACGGCCCGGTAGGCGGCAGCGATCTCGGCCATGGTGGGGGGCGGTGCGCCAATAAACCCATCTGGGCCCAGTGCCACCGGCCCCTTCACCTGCAGCCCCAAATGGTGGGGCAGCTCCAGGAGGGTCTCGACCAGATGCCAGGCCAGGCGTCGCAGGTCCCGGTGGCCCTCGTCCACAGCCTGGTGGGCCGCTGCGTCCGGGATGGCCCCGAGCACGAGCAGGGTCTTATCCGCTTCCTGCTGCCAGATGGTCTTGAAGTCGTCCACGCGTCGGAACATGGGGGCCTCCGAAAGGATCCAGGGAAGCATAGCCTGTGGGGAATGAAGCCGGGCGAGGCTGATCCCCACCGGACCGGTTCCTATCTCGGAACCGGAGGGTTGGTCCAGCCTTGGCCCTGCCTACACTCGGGCCATCCCGCATCCTGCGCGGCCTGGAGAGACCCCCCATGAGAAAGAGCACACTGCTGCTGACCCTGACCACCCTGACCCTCGCCTCCCTGGCCGTGGCCCAGACGGAGCTGCGCCCCATCCAGAAGGTCATGCAGGCCCGGGCAGCCTGGATGAAGGCCATGAGCCAGAACCTCGGTGCCAAGGACCTGGCGGCCGTGGCCAAGGACGCCGGCGAGCTCTCTGCCCAGGCGGCCAAGGTGGCTGGCGGGGCCGAGGGGGAGCGTCGCGTGCTGCACCAGCAGGTCTCAGATCTGGCGAAGGCCGCAGCCGAAGCGGCCACCAAGGGCGACGAGGTGCTCACCAAAGCAAAGCTGGGCGAGATCAAGGCCACCTGCGCAGACTGCCACGCCAAGTTCCGAGACAAGTAACGCTACTCCCCACCTGGTCGGCACAATCAAGAGGGAAGTGCTCTGGTACCGTGAGAGCCGCGCCGATGGCCGCAGCGGATGCCCCTGCCCATGCGATCCTGACTGAATGGCAGAGGCGGCGGATTTGGAGCAGAAAGGGATCTTCACCAGTCCCTTTCTGATCCTGTGGGCCTTCTACTTCCTGGTCTTTGCGGCGGGCTATCAGCTGTTCCCCGTGGTGCCCCTCCACCTCCGGGACATGGGTGCCAGCCTGGCGGAGAGTGGCCGCTTTCAGACGGCCTTCATGCTGGGGTCGGGCTTCGGGTCGTTGTTCACAGGGCCGCTGGGGGATCGGCTGGGACCGCGCCGGGTGCTCCGCCTCGCCTCCCTGATCCTGGTACTGATTCTCGCCGCCTACGCCGTCCTGAAGGTGCGCTGGGGGTTCTACCTGCTGGCCCCGGTCCATGGCCTCCTGTGGTCGGCGCTGCGGACCGCCTCCCTCGCCAAAGTGGGGGGCATCCTGTCCCTGGAGCACCGGGCCCAGGGGATGTCGCTCTTCGGGCTGTCCGGCCCCGGCGGGGTGGCCCTGGGTCCGCTGCTGGGCCTCTGGCTGCTCCCCCATCTGGGCTTTGCCTGGATGCTGTTTGCCCTCGCAGGGGTGTTCGCCATCCTCCACGCCCTCATCGGTGCGCTCCCCCGGGAGGCCCCACCACCAGGCCCCAAGCCCATGCTCTTCCAGTGGCCGGATCGGGCCGTGTGGGGCCCAGTGGGCGTGATGATGCTGGTGGGTCTGGGCTTCGGCCCCATGCCGCCCTACAGCGCCCAGGAGGCCAAGGCCCTGGGCATGCTCTGGCCCTCCACCTTCCTCACCTGCTTCGCCCTGGGCATGGTACTCATCCGGGGCCTGCTATCCATGACGGGCATGGGTCGCCGGCCCGTGGCGCTCCTGCCAGGCATGCTCGCCCTGGCGGCCGTAGGCCACGCCCTCCTGGCCTTGGCTCCGGGTGGCATGGCTCGGCACCTGACCGCAGGCCTCATCTACGGCGGGGGCTACGGCATGGTGCACACGCTGCTGTTCATGCACATCTTCGAGACCACGCCCGCCGAGCGGCGAGGCGCCGCTGTAGGGGCCCTCTTCTTCGCCTTCGATGCCGCCACGGCCCTGGGTGCCCTCATCCTGGGCTGGGTCATGGAGCGTGCGGGCTTCCGCTGGGGCTGGCGCACCGGCGCAGTCCTGCTGCTGCTGGCCATCCCCCTGGCCCGGCGCATCGCCGCACCGGCCCCGTCTGCCATTCTGGAACCATGACGGAGCCTTCCCCTGCACGCCCCCAGCTGTTGACGCGGCAGTTCGCCCTGGCGTGGATGCTGACCTTCGTCACCTTCTTCGCGGCGTTCCAGTTGTTCCCAACGGTGCCCCTCCGCTTGCGGGAGCTGGGCGCCAGCTTGGCCGAGAGTGGCCGCTTCATGACCCTGTTCACCCTGGGCAGCGCCGTGGGGGCCCTCTTCACAGGAGCCCTGGGCGATCGCCTGGGGCACCGCCGCCTGGTGGTCGCCTGCGCCCTCCTGTTCGGCGGGTTTCTGGCCGCCTACGGCTTCATGCCCACCCGCTGGGGCTTCTACGCCCTGGCCGCCCCTCATGGCATCGTCTGGTCCGGACTCCTGACCGCCACCATGGCCACCATGGCCAAGGTGCTGCCGGCTGAACGCCGTGCCGATGGCCTCAGCCTGTTTGGCCTGGCCAGTCCTGGCGGTGTCATCGTGGGCCCCCTGCTGGGCCTCTGGATCCACCAGCGCTGGGGCTTTGCGCCCATCGGCATCTACCTCTCGGTGCTTTTCCTGTTCCTGGCAGCCCTGGGGCGGACCTTGCCGGAGGATCACCCCCATGCCCGCGCCGAAGGGTTCATGCGGCCCGATTCCGCAGCCTTTGCCCCGAGCGTGGTCCTCTTTTGCGTGGCCCTGGGCTACGGCGCCCTGGGGACCTACACGGCCCAGGAGGGCCTGGAACTGGGCATGCGCGTGCCCTCGGTGTTCCTCTCCTGCATGGCCGTGGGCATGGTGGGCATGCGGCTCTTCATGTTGCGCAACGGCTTCGGGCACAATCCCAGCCGACGGCTACCGGTCATGCTGCTCTGGGCCTTCACTGGCATGGCCCTGCTGGCGGCCCTGCCCGGCGGGACCCTGCGTCATGCGCTCTCCGCCCTGCTCTACGGGGCGGGCTACAGCATGCTGCACACCCTGATCAATGCCCGCCTGCTGGAGACCGTGGACCCCAAGCGGCGCGGCTCTGCCTTTGGCACCCTGCTCTTCGCCTTTGACGCCGGCATCGGTCTGGGCAGCTTCACCCTGGGCTGGGCCATTGGGCACTGGGGCTACCGCACCGGCTGGGCCCTGGGAGCCTTGGCCCTCCTGGCCGCCCTGCCCCTGACCCGCAGGTTGAGTCGGGGCTGATTGGACCTGCGGCTGCGAATGGCTTCAGGCCATCGGGCTCAGGCCCGCCGATGCAGCTTGTGCGGGGCGGCCTGGTCCACGCACTTGACCAGCATCTCGTCGATGTTCACGTGGTCCGGGAGGGCCAGGCACCAGCGCACGCACTCGGCCACGTCGTTGGCCGTCAGGGGGTTCACCCCCTTGTAGACAGATGCGGCCTTGGCGTCGTCCTTCAGGCGCACGTTGGAGAACTCCGTCTCGGCCATGCCGGGGTCCACGGAGGTGACCCGGATCTGCTCGCCGTTCAGCTCCAGGCGCAGGCTGTGGGCCATGGCCCTCAAGCCCATCTTGCTGGCGCAGTAGACGCTGCCACCCTCGTAGGGCTGGTGCCCCGCCACGGAGCCGATGAAGAACACGTGGCCCCAGCCGGCCTTGCGCACATGGGGGAGCCCGGCGCGGATGGTCTTCACCACGCCCTCGAGGTTGGTGCGCAGCATGGCTTCCAGGTCCTCGTCCGGTGTCTCCCACAGCTTGAAGGTGCCGCTGGCAAGACCGGCGTTGGCCACCAACACGTGGAGGCCACCCAGGGCCGCAGCAGCAGCGTCAACGAAGGCATTCACACTCGCGGTATCCCGGGTATCGACGGCGCCCGCAAAGGTCTGCACACCGTGGGCGGCGGCCAGTTCATCTGCCAGCCCTTGCACACGATCCACGCGGCGGGCGCCCAGTGCCAGGTGACAGCCCTGGGCGGCCAGCAGTCGGGCCATGGCAGCACCGAAGCCGCTAGAGGCACCGGTAATGAGGACGATGGGATGCTCGGGACGCATGGGGTTCCTCCGTGAATTGCAGGGTGCGGAGCCAGCGCAGCGCCAGTCCAGTCCGCTCAGCGCCGTCGGTCAGCGGTAGTTCCGCTGGAACGTACCGATGGCTTCCACCACCTTCTGGATCTTGTCTGTGGGCGGCAGGATGGTGGTGCGGAAGTGGGCGGTACCCTCGGCCTGGCCAAAACCCGAACCAGGCACCACGCAGATGCCCGTCTCCTCCAGCAGCGCCATGGCGTAGTCGGAGTCCGTGCGGCCGGGCGGCAGGGTGATGGCGGGGAAAGCGTACATGGCCCCGGCAATGGTGTTGCAGGTGATGCCTTCGATGCGGTTCAGGCCATCCACCAGGAGGGTGGCGCGTAGCTTGAGTGCATCCAGGATGGTCCGCCGCTCCTCGACGTAGAGGGGGTAGGAGGGCATGCCGGGCTTGGGGGGATGCACCATGGCATAGACAGCTGCCTGGCCGACGAGGTTGGCACAGAGGCACACACTCTGGAGCTTGAGGATCTGAGCGGACACATCCTCAGGGACGTTGCGGTACTCGAAGTAGCCGCCCCGCATGCCGCACTCACCCAGGAGTCCCTTGGAGCAGGAGTGGAAGCTGAAGAGGGAGACCTCCGTGGCATTCAGGGCCTGGTGCACCTTGGCAAAGGACACGAAGGAATCCCCTTCGCGATAGACATTCTCCTGGTAGACCTCATCGGCCAGAATCGAGAGGCCATGCTCCTGGGCGAACTCGACCACCATCCGGATGTTGGCCTCGTCCAGGACCCCACCCGTGGGGTTGCCAGGATTGATAACGCAGATGGCCTTCACCCGGGTGCCCTCAGCCAGGGCCTTGGCCAAGGAGGACTCCAGCATGGGCCTACTCAGCTTCCAGTCGTTGGCTTCGTCCAGGTAGTAGGGCACCATCTTGCCCCGATACAGCGTGATGCTTGCCGAATAGAGCGGATATTGCGGAATGGGGACCATGATGCCGTCCCCAGGTCCGGCGATGAGCAGGCGCAGTACGGTCTGCACGCCCTTGCTGGCACCGTCGGTGAGCATGATGCTTTCTGGGTCGGTCTCGATGCCATCTCGCTCCCAGATGTACGCCGCCACGGCCTCGCGGATGAACCGGACGCCACGGCTCTCGCTGTAGGCGCCGAGGCCATAACGGGTTCCTTCAAGGATGGCCCGGGCTGCGGCGACCGCATCTTCCGGGAACACGTCGGCAGCGAGCTCCATGAGCTCCGGATACTCGCACAGGGACAGGATCTGGCGGTTCCAGGTGAGCGGCTTCTGGCCCAGCGACTGGGGATTCCCGATG
>CAITBU010000176.1 GCA_903890595.1 uncultured Holophagaceae bacterium
GAGCAACACGGTGATGCTGATCTTCACCTCGGACTACAAGATCCTCACCACCTCCTATTCCTCGTCCACCATCCAGGTGGGCGGCGGCGTGTCGGTGTCCTGGCCACTGCTGGTCTCCTTCCTCATCACGGCAGCCATCACCGCGGCGCTGTACTGGTTCCTGCTCAAGACGGACACCGGTCAGGCCATCCGGGCCACAGCCCAGGACCGGGATGCGGCGCAGCTCATGGGGATCAACGTCAAGCGCATGTCCATCATCGCCTTCGGCCTGGGTTCCGCCCTGGCGGGCACGGCCGGTGCGCTGATCTCGCCGACCTACTACATCTTCCCGCAGGTGGGCGGGGTCTTCACCCTGAAGGCCTTCGTCATCACGGTGCTGGGCGGCATGGGCAGCGTGGTGGGTGCCACCCTGGGCGGCGTGCTCATCGGCATCACCGAGTCCATGAGTGCGGTCTACATTTCTTCCGGCTGGAAGGACGTTGTGGTCTTCGTGCTCTTCCTGCTGGTTCTGCTCTTCAAGCCCTCGGGCCTGATGGGCAAGTCGCGGACCTGAGGAGAACCCCATGAACAAGACCATCCTCAAGACCGTCTTCCTGCTCCTCGCACTGGGGGGCCTGCTCATCATCCCCCGCTACCTGGAAAGCCCCTACGCCCTGCACATCATGATCCTGCTGTTCCTGAGCGTGGCTCAGGGCCAGAGCTGGAACATCCTGGGCGGCTATGCGGGCCAGCACTCGGTGGGTCATGCCGCCTACTTTGGCGTGGGTGCCTACACCACCATGATGCTCATGCACACCAAGCAGATCCCACCCTGGGTGGGCGTGTGGGCCGGCATGGTCGCCGTCGTTGTGGTGGCCCTGATCATCGGCAGCATCTGCTTCCGCCTCCGCGGCCCCTACTTCGTCCTGGCCTCCATCGCCGTGGCCGAGATCATGCGCTTGTCGGCCATCAACCTGACCACCCTGACCAACGGTGCTGAGGGCATTCTTGCCACGGAGCTGCCTGCCTTCAAAATCGGCGCCACGGTGATCACTGACTTCCTGACCAAGGTGCCCTTCTACTACCTCGGCCTCTTCCTGGCCTTGTTCACCATCGTCCTGACCCTATGGATCCAGCACTCCAAGCTGGGCTACTTCCTCCAGGCCATCCGTGAGGATCAGGACGCCGCCCACTCCCTGGGCATCAACATCGCATTCTACAAAAACGTCGCCCTGGTCATCTCCGCCGTCCTCACCTCCCTGACGGGCAGCTTCTACGGCATCTACGTCGGCTTCGTGGATCCGCCCACGGTGCTCGGCCTGGATGTATCTGTCCAGATCATGCTCATCTGCATCATCGGTGGCATGGGTACCTTGTGGGGACCGGTCCTTGGTGCCCTCATCCTGGTGCCTCTCTCCGAGGCTCTGCGCAGCAACATGGTCACGGACCTGCTGGTGAAGGTGGGCATGGTCAGTGCCGACTCGAAGATCGGGATCTTCCTCAAGGAGAACCTGTCCCATGCCCACGTGCTGCTCTACGGCATCCTGGTGGTCGTGGTGATCCTATTCATGCCTGACGGCCTCATGGGGTTCGTCAAGAAGATGGCTGCGCGCCAGAAGCGGGAGGCGGTCTGATGGCCATCCTGGAAATCAAAAACGTCAGCAAGTTCTTCGGGGGTCTGGCAGCCAACTCGGATGTCAGCTTTGATGTCCATGAAGGCATGATCATGGGGCTCATCGGCCCGAACGGTGCCGGGAAGACCACCCTGTTCAACTGCATCACCGGCTACTACCCCCCCTCCAAGGGCGACATCATTTTTGACGGTCGCCCCATGAACGGGCTGGATCCGGACAAGGTCTGCATGCTGGGCATGGTGCGCACCTGGCAGAAGGTCCGGCCGCTGGCCAAGCTCTCCGTGGTGGACAACGTGATGGTGGGCGCCCTGGCGCGCACCGGCTCGCTGAAGGTCGCCCGGGAGCTGGCCATGGAGCAGCTCAAGGTGGTCCGCATGGAGCACCGCACCAACTTCCTGGCGGGGGGCCTGCCCATCGGCGAGCGCAAGAAGCTCGAGGTGGCGCGCGCGCTGGCTACGCAGCCCAAGCTGCTCCTGCTGGACGAGGTCATGGGCGGTCTGAACCCCGCCGAGAGCGAGGAGATCATCCAGCTCATCCTCGAGATCAAGAAGCGCGGCCTGACCCAGATGGTTATCGAGCACGACATGAAGGCCATCATGCGGATCTCCGACCGCATCGTGGTCCTCACCTCGGGCGAGAAGCTCACCGAAGGCACGCCGCAGGAAGTCGTCTCCAACCCTGACGTGATCAGCGCCTACCTGGGTGAACCCCATGCTTAAGATCGAGAAGCTCAACTTCGCCTACGGCGATCTCAAGGTGCTCTGGGACGTTGACCTGGAAGTCAACCAGGGCGAGATCGTCACTGTGGTCGGCGCCAATGGTGCCGGCAAGTCCACCACGCTGAAAAACATCTCCCGCCTCGTGAAGCCCACCTCTGGGACCATCACCTTCGAGGGTCAGGACATGGCCAAAATGGCCCCCCACCACGTGGTGGAAGCCGGCTTGGTTCAGGTTCCGGAAGGGCGGCGCATCTTCCCCGAGATGACCGTGATGGAGAACCTCCGCATGGGGTCCTACGTCAAGGCCACTCGTCCGGATCGCGAGAAGAACATCGAGTGGGTGTTCGAGCTGTTCCCCCGGCTGAAAGAGCGGGAGAAGCAGCTGGGCGGCACCATGTCCGGCGGCGAGCAGCAGATGCTGGCCATCGCCCGGGGCCTCATGGCCAACCCCAAAGTGCTCCTGCTGGATGAGCCCTCCCTGGGCCTGTCTCCCTTGTTGGTGAAGAACATCTTTGACATCATTACCGGCATCAACAAGGAAGGCGTTACCATCCTCCTCGTGGAGCAGAACGTGTACCAGTCCCTCCGCATCTCGCACCGGGCCTACGTCATGGAGACCGGACGGGTGGTGCTTACGGGCAAGGGCAGCGACCTGCTCAACGATGAACACGTGAAAAAAGCCTTCTTGGGCATGTGAGGAGATTCCAATGACCACCGTCTCGAACTGGATGACGAAGAACCCCTACACCATCGATCAGGATGCCTCCATCATCGAGGCCATCCACCTGATGAAGGAGAAGTCGGTCCGCCGCCTGCCGGTCATGGCCGCCGGGCGCTTTGTGGGCCTGATCACGGACCGCATGATCAAGGACTACAGCCCGGGCAAGGCCACCAGCCTCGACACCTGGGAAGTCCACTACCTGCTCTCCAAGACCCCGGTGAAGGACCTGATGAACTCGACGCCCATGACCGTCTCCCCGGAGACGGATCTGAGCACCGCCGCCCAGTCCATCCTGGACCACAAGCTCTACGGCCTCTGTGTGGTGGATGCTCAGGGCCACCTGGTGGGCATCATGTCCGTGGGCGACATGCTCCGGGCTGTGGTGGAGTTCACCAAGGACTCTAAGTAGCGAGCCAACCAAGGCAGCAGATCCAGCCCCCCGGGGCTGGGCTTGCCTGTACCCTGGGGAATCCCCGCCTGGAGTTACCGTGACCTTGACTGAGCGCCTGCAGGACCTGCGCACCGGCTTCGCCAGCACCTTCTGGGTGGCCAATATCCTGGAGCTCTTCGAGCGCCTGGCCTTCTACGGCTCGAAGGCCGTGCTGGCGGTCTACCTGGTGGACAAGCTGGGCCTGGGCCGCAGGGGCAGCGAGCTGGTGGGCTGGTATGGCTTCGCGGTGTTCTTCCTGCCGACCCTGGCGGGGCCTCTGGTGGACCGCTACGGCTTCCGGCGCAGCCTGGTGGCCTGCTTCAGCATCTTCAGCCTGGGCTACTTCGCCACAGGCTTGGCGGCCTTCCCCCTGGGCCGGAGCCTGGTGGCGACGGTGGGCCTCACCCCCTATGTGATCGGGGCCCTGTTGCTCACGGCCATCGGCGGGTCTCTCATCAAGCCCTGCGTCGTGGGTACCGTGGCTCGCACCACCACCCCAGACACCAAGTCCCTGGGCTTTTCCATCTACTACACCCTGGTAAACCTGGGGGGCGCCACGGGCCCTCTCCTGGGCCTGCAGGTGCGCGAAGGGCTGGGCATCGAGTATGTGCTGATGATGTCGGCGGCCACCTCGGTCCTGAACCTCCTGGGCACCCTGGTGTTCTTCCGGGAGCCTGAGCGACCCGACACGGGCGAGGCCCCCCGCAGCCTGGGCCGGGTGCTGGCGGACATGGCCAAGGTCTTCACGGACCTGCGCTTCATGAGCTTCCTGGTGATCTTCTCCGGCTTCTGGATCATGTTCTGGCAGATCTTCTACGGCCTGCCCTTCTACCTCCGGGACGCGCTGCACTACCAGCGCTTCGAGCTCATCGAGACCGTGGACTCCTGGGCCATCATCCTGCTCACGGTCCCGGTCACGGCCCTCATGCGCAAGGTGCGCCCCATCCTGGCCATGTCCGGGGGCTTCGCCTTGGCCAGCCTGGGCTGGGTCATCATTGGGGCCGTGCCCACCCTGACGGCCACCGTGGCCGGCATCCTGGTGTTTGCGGTGGGTGAGGCCATGCAGGCCCCGCGCTTCTATGAGTACGTGGCGGACCTGGCCCCCCGGGACCAGGTGGCGACCTACATGGGCTTCGCCTTCCTGCCGGTGGCCATCGGGGCCCTGGTGGCGGGTTACCTCAGCGGCTTCCTGGTGGAGACCTTCCTGCGCCAGTCCTACCGGCCCGGCATGATGTGGTTCAGCCTGGCGGGCGTCGGTGCTGTCTCCACGGTGCTGATGCTGCTCTACGATCGCTTCGTGGCCCCCCGCGAGGCAGGGGCCTGAGGGCCGCGAAACCGCTCGGTCAGCTCAGAGGTACTTGGAGAGGAACTCCCACATGGCCTGGGTGCGGGCCCAGCCGTGCTGGGGGGCGCGGGGGCTGTGGTCGGAGCCGGGCAGCAGCACCAGCTGGGTGGGGTGCCCGGCCTTCTGGAGGGCATCGATGAGCATGATGCTGTTCTGGGGATGCACGTTGTCATCCAGGGTGCCGTGGAGCAGCAGCAGGCGCCCGCTGAGCTGAGCGGCAGCCTTCAGGACGGAGGCTGCGGCGTAGCCCTCCTTGTTGTCGGCGGGCAGGCCCATGTAGCGCTCGGTGTAGATGCTGTCGTAGAGGCTCCAGTCCGTGACAGGCGCCCCGGCGATGCCCAGCTTCCAGCCCTTGCTGTGGGTGAGGGCGTAGGTGACCATGTACCCGCCGTAGCTCCAGCCGTCCAGACAGAGGCGGTCCATGTCCGCCCAGCCCTGGGCCTTCAGCCAGGCGTGGCCGTCCAGCAGGTCCTGCAGCTCCTGGGCACCCAGGTTGCGGTGGATGCCGGTGGCGCTGGCGGGGCCCTTCCCTGAGGCGCTGCGGTTGTCGCAGATCCAGGTGGCGATGCCGTGCTGGGCCAGGAACTGGTACCAGGGCATCTCGCGGTTCCAGGCGTCCCGCACGGACTGGGCGCCGGGGCCGCTGTAGGTGTACTGGAAGACCGGGTACTTGCGGGTGGGGTCGAAGTCCACGGGGAGCACCAGCAGGGTCTCCATGGGGAAGCCGTCCCGGGTCTTCACCTGCTGGAAGCTGACGCGACCCCGCTTGAGGGCCTGCCACTCGGCGGCCGGGTTGGCATCGATGAGGCGCAGGGACTGGCCGGCGGCGCCGTGGAGGGACTGGCGGGGCGGGGTCTGGAGGTCACTCCAGGTGTCCAGGAACTGGGTGTAGGTGGCATTGAAGCGCACCCGGTGGGTGCCCGGCTGGGCGGTCAGGCGGGTGAGGCCCTGGCCGTCCAGGCCAATGCGGTAGGTGTCGAGGCCGATGGGGCTGCGCTCGGTGGCATCAAAGAACAGCTGCCCGGCTGGCGTCACCCCATGGACCTTGCGTACGTCCCAGGGTCCTGCGGTGACGGCGGCCAGGGCCTTGCCGTCCCGGTCATGGCGGTAGACGTGGTGCTGGCCCGTGCGGCCGGACTCCCAGAGGAAGCTGCCATCCGGTAGCCAGAGGGGCAGGGGCAGGCGCTCCTGCCACGCTGTGCCTCCCTCGCGGAGCAGGACCTTGGAGGTGGTGCCTTCAAAGGCGCGGAGCTCCAGCCAGCTCTGGACGCGGTCCTGGAGCGAGGCCAGCAGCCGGCCCTGGGGATCCCAGCCCACCTGGACAATGAGGGTCTCCTGGGCGGCGTAGGGATCCTCCATCCAGGTGGTCTTTCCGGTCAGGTCCACCACGCCCAGGCGGGCCGTGGGGTTGGGGTCGCCGGCCTTGGGATAGCGGGCTTTGAGCGGCTTCTGGGGCTGGCTGCGGTCGTCCATGAGGGTGAAGACTGGGACCTTGGTCTCGTCCAGGCTGAGGTAGGCCAGGCGGCGGGAGTCCGGAGCCCACCAGTAGGCCCGGAAGCTGCCCCGGCCATAGACCTCTTCCTGGTAGACCCAGTCCAGGCGGCCGTTGAAGACGGTCTCCCCACCCCCCTGGGTGAGGCGCGTCTCGGTGCCCGTGGCGACCTCCTGGCGGTAGAGGTCGTTGCCCCGGAGGAAGGCCACCTGGCTGCCGTCCGGGCTGAAGGTGGGCTCGTCGACCTTGGTCTTGCTGAGGCAGCGGGCCGTGGCGGAGGTGGCCTCCACCAGGTAGAGGGCATCCGCCACATCCACCAGGAAGGCCGTGCGGACTTCGTTCCACACGAAGCCACCCCGCCCCAGGGCGGCCTGGGCCTTGGGAATGGCGGCGCCCGCGGCCTCCAGGGCCTTCTCCAGGCGCGCGGCGTCCAGGAAGGGCTTGGTCTCCCAGGTGCTGGGGTCCACCCGGGATAGGACGGTCTTGTCACCGTCCCGGCGGGTCTGGAGCAGGCCCCCATCTGGC
>CAITBU010000177.1 GCA_903890595.1 uncultured Holophagaceae bacterium
CCGCGAGGCGTTCACCAGCTCGCCCACCTGCACTTTGGCCATGCCCGCAACGCCCTGGATGGGCGCCACCACCTTGGTCCACTGGAGGCTGAGCTGAGCCCGCTCGCTGGCGGCGCGGGTGGCGTCCACGTTGGCCTGGGCCTGGCGCAGGGAAGAGCGCGCATTGTCGAGGTCCTGCCGGGAGACGGCCCCCTCAGCCGAGAGGAGCGTCATGCGATCCAGGTCCAGCTTGGCCTTGTCCAGCGCCGCCTGATCCCGGGCCTGAGCGGCGCGAGCCTGGTCCGCGGTAGCGGCGAAAGGCTGCGAGTCGACCTCGAAGAGGACGTCGCCCTTGCGTACGGTGGAGCCCTCCCGGTAGACCTGGCGCAGGAGGTAGCCCTCCACCTGGGGCCGGATCTCGGCGTTCACCATGCCATCCAGCGTGCCCACCCACTCGTGCGTGACGGGAACATCCTGCTGCACCGCTGCCGTAACGCCCACCTGCAGGGGCGGACCGGGGGGCCGCACCCCCTTCCCGCAGGACACCGCCAAGGCGCCGAGCAGGAAGAGCAGGCGCACAGAGACAGGGCTAGCCGGCGGCCGAAGCGAGGAGATCCCTGGAGAGGTCATAATCCCTTCATGTTACCGCCCACCCCAGGAGCACGCATGAAAACCCTCACCCTCGGTCACTCGGAGCTCACCGTGTCCGCCCTCGGCCTTGGCTGCATGGGCATGAGCGAGTTCTACAAGAGCGGCTCGGAGGAGGAATCCGTCGCCACCCTCCACCACGCCCTGGACAGCGGCCTCTGCTTCCTGGACACCGCCGACATGTACGGCCCCTTCAAGAACGAGGAGCTGGTGGGCCGGGCCATCCGGGGCCGGCGGGACCAGGTGGTGCTGGCCACCAAGTTCGGCAACGTGCGGGGCGAGGACGGCAGCTTCCGGGGCGTGAACGGCCGCCCCGACTATGTCCGGGCTTGCTGTGACGCCTCCCTCCAGCGCCTGGGCGTGGACACCATCGACCTCTACTACCAGCACCGCGTGGACCGGACCGTGCCCATCGAAGAGACCGTCGGCGCCATGGCCGACCTCATCACCGCCGGGAAGGTCCGCTACCTGGGCCTCTCCGAAGCGTCGGCCGCCACCATCCGCCGGGCGCACGCCGTCCATCCCATCACGGCCCTGCAGACCGAGTACTCGCTGTGGACCCGGGACCCCGAGGACGAGATTCTCCCCACGGTCCGGGAGCTGGGCATCTCCTTCGTGGCCTACAGCCCCCTGGGCCGCGGCTTCCTCACGGCGCGGTTCCGCACGCTGGAGGACATCCCCGAAGGCGACTACCGGCGCTTCGCCCCCCGCTTCCAGGGCGAGAACTTCCAGCGCAACCTGGACCTGGTGCGGAAGATCGAGTCCCTCGCCCAGACCCTTGGCGTCACGACCTCCCAGCTGGCCCTGGCCTGGGTGCTGGCGCAGGGTCCCGACATCGTGCCCATCCCCGGGACCACCCGCCGCCAGCACCTGGACGAGAACCTGGGCGCCCTGAACCTGGTGCTCACGCCCGATGTGCTCCGCCAGATCGAGGCCGTGGCCCCTGTGGGCATCGCCGCCGGCCTGCGGTATGCCGAGGCCACCATGGTCCACCTCAACGGCTGAGGTGGGCAGCACGCCCATCCTGGCCACGGCCCCCCGCACTGTGGTTCGATGAAGGATGCGCATGCGTTGGCTCTGGACCCTTCCCCTGGCGGTGGCAGCCACCATCGTCTGGCTGAGCTCCCAGGCCCACTATCCCGGTGGCATCTCGCTGCCGCCGCCCCTGGACAAGGTCGCCCACCTGTCGGTGTTTGCGGCCCTGGCCTGGGCCATGGATCTGGCCCTCCAGCAGAACCGCCCGGACCTGCCCATGTACAAGCGCCACATGGTGGTGTTCATGGCGGTGTCCTTTTGGGGTGCAACTGACGAGTGGCATCAGTACTTCGTCCCGGGCCGTGCCTGCGAGCTGGGGGACTGGATCGCCGACACCCTGGGGGGCGCCTTGGCCCTGCTGGTGCGGGCCCTGCCCGCCCTGGTCGGCCGGCACCTCCGGGTGCTGTCCTGGTGGCGGGGCACTCCCCAGCGGCCGGACCCCAGCCGGGCTCTGATCCTCGTGGCGGATCCCCACTGGTCCACGGACCTCACAGGCCTTGAAGCGGCCACTGTGGCCCACCCTGAGGCGGACTGGCTCTTTCTGGGTGATGCCTTTGACGTGTGGGTGGGGCTACCGGGGATGCAGTCCGAGGCCCAGCTCCGCTTCCTGGCCTGGGTGGACGCGCGCCGGTCGGCAGGGCGCTGGATGGGGCTGTGGCTGGGCAACCGGGAGTACTTCCTGGACGCGCACGCCGGTCGCTTTGACCTGATGGGCGAAGGCATCGGTGGCCAACTGACCGGGGAAGCCCTGGCCTGGGAGCACGGCGACCTCGTGAACAGCGCCGACCTGGCCTACCGCATCTGGCACCTGATTTCCCGCTCCGGCCCCCTGTGGCTGCTCTTCCGCCTGCTGCCCGGTGGCACGGCCCGCAGCGTCGCCGCCTGGCTGGAGCAGAAGCTCCGCACCACCAACGCAGCCTACCGGCTGGCCTTTCCCCGGGAGGCCTTCCGCAGTGCCGCCCAGGCCCACGCCGGCAGCACCTTCATCACCGGCCACTTCCACACCCACGAGTGCGAGGCCAACGGCATCGCCCTGCCCTGGGCCCACGAAGGGCAGTTCATGGTGTGGCGCGCAGGTCGGGTGGAGACGCTCTAGAGCTCCAGCAGGTCCGCCACTTCCCGGCGCAGCTCGGCGATGCCCGAGCCCTTGGCAGCGCTCACCCAGGCGATGTCGGTGCTGTGCAGACCCAGGTCGGCAGCCACATCCTTGCGCTGCTTGAGGGCCCGGCTGGGCTTCACCTGGTCGGCCTTGGTGGCCACGATGCGGTGGGGCAGACCTTCCCCCCGGAGCCACTCGATCATGTGGTGGTCCAGCTTGGTGGGACCGACTTCTGCGTCCACCAGCACGAAGACCATGCGCAGGCTCACCCGGCCCGTGAGGTAGCCCTCCACCATGGCCTGCCAAGTGGCGCGCTCGGCGGCGGGGCCCGTGGCGAAGCCGTAGCCCGGCAGATCCACGATCCAGCGGTCAGGCCCGGTGAGGAAGATGTTGATGAGGCGGGTGCGGCCGGGGGTCTTGGAGACCCGCGCCAGCTGCTTCTGGTTGGCCAGGGCGTTCAGCAAGGAGGACTTGCCCACGTTGCTGCGCCCGACGAAGGCCACTTCCGCATGGCAGATACCCAGCTTCCGGGCATCGGCGGCGGAGGTGACGAAGCGGGCATCGGTAAGGGGCTGGGCCATGGGACCTCGAGGGCTGACGCGAAGGTCGCGGCTCCCTCAGATTAGCGGCATTCCGGAGGGCCGGCCGTCCCTCAGACCGTCACCAGGCTGGTGGGGGCTGGCTGGTCGAAGGCGATGCGCCCGTGGTCGAGGCCGATGACCCGCTTGCGCATGCGCTGGATGAGGCTGCGGTCGTGGGTGGCCACGATGACCGTGGTGCCCTGCCCGTTGATGCGCTCGAAGAGGGCCATGATCTCCTGGGCCAGATCCGGATCCAGGTTGCCCGTGGGCTCGTCCGCCAGCAGCACCAGGGGATCATTCACCAGGGCGCGGGCGATGGCCACCCGCTGCTGCTCGCCGCCGGACAGCTGCAGCGGGAAGCTGCTGAGCTTGTGCTGGAGGCCCACCATCTTCAGGGCGCGGAAGGTGCGCTGCTTCTGCTCGGCGGCACTGACGCCCAGGACCTTGAGCACGAAGGCCACGTTCTCGAAGATGGTGCGGCTGCGGATCAGCTTGAAGTCCTGGAACACCACACCGAGCTTCCGGCGCAGAAGGGGGATCTCCTGCTCGGCCATGGCGGCCAGCCGGTGGCCTGCCACCAGGATCTCTCCGCTGCCCGGGACCTGCTCCCGGAAGAGCAGCTTCAGCAGGGTGCTCTTGCCCGCACCGCTGGGCCCCGTGAGGAACACGAACTCGCCGGGACCGATGCTGAAGCTCACATCCGCCAGGGCGGTGTGGATCCGGTCGTACTGCTTCCCGACGTGGGTGAGGGTGATCATGTGTAAAAGGCTATCAGCTGTCAGCTATCAGCTATCGGCTAAGGACTCCTGACCCGAGCAGGCCGACCCATCCGAGGCGGCCGCTTCTTTCGTTGACAGCCGACAGCCCGCATGTGCCGGGGGAGTGCCGACACCTCGGGCCCAGCCCCGCCCTGCTTTGGCTGACAGCTGATAGCTGATAGCTGATAGCTCCCTACAGCCGCTCCACCAACATCGCCACGCCCTGGCCGCCACCGACGCAGAGGGCGGCGAGGCCCAGCTTCTTGTCCTGGTCCTGGAGCAGGTGGAGGAGGGTCACCAGGATGCGGGTGCCGCTGGCCCCGATGGGGTGACCCAGAGCGATGGCACCGCCCCGCACGTTGACCCGCGCCAGGTCGAGGTCCGGGAACTCCGCCAGCACGCCGAGGCTCTGGGCCGCGAAGGCCTCGTTCAGCTCGAAGAGGTCGATGTCGGCCAGCTTCACGCCGGTCTTGGCCAGCAGCTTCTGGATGGCGGGGACCGGGCCCAGGCCCATGGTGGCGGGGTCCACGCCGGCCTGGGCGAAGCCGAGGATGCGGGCAATGGGCTTGTAGCGCTGGGCAGCGGCCTCGGAGGCCAGCACCAGGGCGGCGGCACCATCGTTGATGCCGCTGGCGTTGCCGGCGGTGACGGAGCCCTCTTTCCGGAAGGCCGGGCGCAGCTTCGCCAGGCTCTCAGCCGAGGCGTCGGTCTTGATGTACTCGTCCCGGTTGAAGGCCACATTGCCCTTCTTGCCGGCCAGGGTCACCGTGAAGATCTCGCGGTCGAAGGCACCGGCGGCCTGGGCGGCGGTAGCCCGCTGCTGGCTGGCGAGGGCGAAGGCATCCTGGGCCGCCCGGCTGATGCCGTACTGGGCGGCGATGTTCTCGGCGGTGATGCCCATGTGGGTGTCGCCGTGGCCACACCAGAGGCCGTCCTGGATCATGCAGTCCAGCAGCTGGGCATTCCCCATGCGGGCGCCCCAGCGGCCGCTGGGCAGCAGGTAGGGGGCGTTGGACATGCTCTCGGTGCCACCGGCCACCACGATGTCGGCATCGCCCATGTGGATGGACTGGGCGCCAAGAGCCACGGCCTTGAGGCCGGAGCCACAGACCTGGTTGGGGGTGTGCGCCGGGGTGGAGAAGGGCAGTCCGGCCTTGAGGGCAGCCAAGCGGGCCACGTTCTGCCCGTTGCCGGCCTGCAGGACATTGCCCATCACCACGTCGCCCACGACCTCGGGTGCGGCTCCGGCCCGAGCCAGAGCTTCCGTGATGGCCAGTGCGCCCAACTGAACTGCGCTCAGAGGCTTGAGGGCCCCTCCGAAGGTCCCGATGGCGGTGCGGGTGGCGGACAGGATGTAGGCAGGCATGGGGACTCCAGGGTGGTCTTCCAGGGTATCGTGACTAAACGCCCTCGTCCCATGCCCGTGAACAGCTTGTCCAGGCCCGCCCTGGTTCTTTCTCCCCCGGGAGCACCCATGACCGCCTTCCCCCGCTGGATCCCCCTGCTGCTCGTCGGGAGTGCGCTGCTGGCGCAGGTCCCGCCGCCACCGCC
>CAITBU010000178.1 GCA_903890595.1 uncultured Holophagaceae bacterium
ACCCCGCCGGCGATGGCCCGGGCCTTGTCGGACACGGTGTAGCAGTGCGCCACCTCGCCCCGGGGATCCACATCGGCCACCTTGAGGCCCGCCTTGGCCACATAGCCGGGACGGATGAGGCCCCGCACCACGCCATCGATGGCCGAGCAGACCGTCACGCCCTGGATGCTCAGGATGGGGTCGCCCGCCCGCACCCGGTCGCCGATGGCACAGCAGGGCTCTACCGGACCTGCGACTGGCGCGTGGAGCACGCGCTCCCCGCCGCGTCCCGCAATGAGACCCGGCACGCCGGTGTTGGGCTCGGCGCAGCCGCTCAGCAGCACCCGGCCTAGGTCATGCCCGCGGTTGGTCTCCACCACCGCATGGGCATCCCGGCCCGCTTCAAAGCCCGGCCCCAGGGCCACCACCACGGGGGCCATGTCCAGGCGGGTGCCCAGGTTGCGCTTGGCGAGAATGGCGTCCACCAGGGCCACGGGGCGCAGCCGGCTGAGGCTCTGGCCGTCCGGATCCTGCAGGATCGGCACGGGATCTCCGCTCGCCCAGGTCGCAGGCAGCGTGTCGCAGCGCCGGGCTGCCAGGCCCTCCACGCAGGCGCTGCCTTCATACATGGCCTCGGACAGGCTGACGGTGCGGCGGATGGCGCTGGGCGCCGCCACCTCCAGAGCCACCACGCGGAACCCGGCGCGGACCAGCCGCAGGATGCAGCCCGTGGCCAGGTCGCCGGCGCCCCGCACCACGATGAGCTCTCCGTGCAGCAGGCTCATGGTCGCCGCCCGGGGCAGCAGGCGAGGATGCGAACCGTCGGCGCCAGCATGGTCAGCAGCACCCGCTCCGCAGGCAGCTCCGCGATCTGGTTCGCGGTGGGCAGGGGATTGGCCTGGTCGGCTTGGTTGAGCAGCATGGCGCGGGGTCCCGGGGCGTTCTTGAAGAGGCCCTGGGGATGGCGAGCCAGGGCCACCACATGGTCCCACGTGATGGGTTGGCCCAGGGCGCAGCCGGTGAGGTCGCGAAAGCGCTCGGGCCGGTGGACGGTCCGATCATCCAGGGGCCGGCCCAGGCCACTCAGGCCCACGACCCCCACCACCAGGTCCGTGCCGGGGGGCAGGACCGGCTCGTGGTCAGCGGGCGCCTTGAGGGGCAGCCTCCGGGAGCCATCCGCTTCCACCAGAACGATGTCCCAGGTGGCCCGCAGGGCCGGGATCCAGGCCGGATGGATGCCCTTCAGCTTGCCGGGCTCTGCGGCGGGGCGGGCCATCAGCACCGTGAGCCCCGGCGAAGCCTGGGCCAACGCACAGGCCCCCGACGGCGCCTCCAGGTCGGGGCAGAGCACCAGGGTCAGTGGGGGTCGGGCGGCCTCCTGCTGGGGGTCCAGCAGGTGCGTGGTGCTGGTGAGCAGCACCCGGCGCCCTTCGGCGACCAGCCCTGCCCCCAGGTGGAAGAGGGCGCTGGTCTTTCCACCCGCGCCGACCAAGGCGATGACGCCAGCGCCCCCGGGCAGCAGGGGCAGCAGCGCGGCAGCCAGGGTCATGGGGCCGAACGCCGGGCCTTGCGGGCCGCGTGGGCAGCTTCGTAGGCGGGACTCTTGCGGCGGGCGGCGATGAGCTCGGCGGCCAGGGCCACGGCCAGCTCTTCGGGAGTCTCGGCGCCGATCTGCAGGCCGATGGGGGCCCGCAGGGCCGCCACCCTGGCGGGGTCAAAGCCCTCGGTGGCCACCTGGTCCAGCACCAGCCGGGTCTTGCGCAGGCTGCCCATGAAGCCGGCATAGCGGTAGGGCTTGGGGAGGATCAGGCGGACGCACTCCAGGTCGCTCAGGTGCCCTCGGGTGACGATGACCACCGAGGTGGACGGATCAAAGGGAAAAGCCCCCACGATGTCGGCGTAGGACCCGCCCAAGGTGTAGACCCCACCCGGGAACCGGCGGGGCTCCAGGAACGAGGGCCGGTCGTCCCCCACGGTGACCTCGAAGCCCAGGCTCGGGACCAGGGCGGCCAGGGCCGTACCCACATGACCCGCGCCCAGGATCAGGAGCTTCTCTTTCGGCAGCAGCGGGTCGTAGAGGAGCTGCTCCGCCTCGTCCAGCACGGGGAGACCGTGCTCCAAAGCTTGGCTCGCATGGCGGGCGTCGGTGCCCGGCAGGGTGCCCTCCACCCAGGCGCCCGCCGCATCCAGCAGGGCCGTCTGCCCTGTGTCCAGCCGCTTGACCAGCAGGGCAGGCAGACCCTGCTCGAGCAGTCCGAGGGCCAGCCGGTAGGAGGTCCGCTC
>CAITBU010000179.1 GCA_903890595.1 uncultured Holophagaceae bacterium
GCCGACCTTCACGTTCTTGGAGAGGCTGTAGGCGATGTTGAACTCAGGCAGCGCAGCCGGCACAGCTGCGTTTTTGGTGGAGGAACCACCGGAGATAGGGCTCAGGGCCGCGCCGGTGATGGGGGCAGAGTAGAAGCCCAGGCCCTGGAGCACCGGGGTGCGGTTGGCCGTAGCGTCGTTGAACTTGGCGCTAATGCCGACGTAGGTGGCACCGAAGGAGAAGGTCGTGCCGTCATACTGAGTCAGCACCGCAGGGTTGAAGAAGAGCGAGCTGATGTCGCTGCCCCCGGCGCTAACGCCGGCAAAGGCGTTGCCCAGCGCGCTCGGGCTCTGTTCCCTTAACTGGAAGCCCGCAGCCTGAGCCTGGGGGGCGAGGGCGGCAGCGGCGACCAAGGTCAGCGCAGTGAAGGTGAGGCGTGAACGATGGCTCATAAGCGCATGGCTCCTGTCCCGGGGTCCCGGGGTGAGTGGCTGTCTCCAGCCAAATCAATAAAGAGGAAGATGGACCACAATACCAAAATAGGCGACATGTGCAACCATCCCCTGCAAATCCCTTGAATTTCAGACCCCGCCTAGGTCGCTGGTGTCCACCGCGGAAGCAGGGCGGTGCGGAGGTCCTTGCCGTTGGCCAGCTCCTGCACCAGGGCTGAACCCACCACGGGGGTGGCGCCCAGGGCCCGGATCGCCGCCAGGCTCTCTGGGTCGGAAAGCCCGAAGCCCACGGCCAGGGGCCGGGCACCGAGGGTCTGGAGGTCAGCCACCCGGCGGGCCACCGGGGTGAGATCGGTCCCCTGCCCGGTGCCGGTGACCCCCAAGCGGGCCACGACATAGGCGAAGCGCTGGGCGAAGGGTGAGCCCGGCCCGGGATCTGGACGGTCCGCCAGGATCCCCCGGGCCCGGTCCAGGGTGGTGGTGGGTGTCAGCAGGGGCACCATGGGGTAGCCCGCCGCCCGGAGGTCCGCCTCGAAGGCAGGCTCCTCGCCATAGGGCAGGTCCACCACCAGCAGGGCCTTCACAGGGGTGGGTGCCAACAGACGTATCAGGGTCTCGGTGCCGATCTGGAGGAGTGGGTTCACGTAGGTGAACAGGATGAGGTCAGGGCTGTCCGTCAGGCCCGCCAGCGACTCCAGTACCCGGCGCGGGGTGGCCCCCCGCTGGATGGCCCGGTGCGCCGCCGCCTGCAGGACAGGCCCATCGGCGATGGGATCGGAGTGGGGCAGGCCCAGCTCCATGGCCTCGAGGCCGAGGGCCCGGGCGGCGGAGAGGATGCCAGGCAGGGCCTCCAGGGAGGGATCGCCGGCCATGATGAAGGGCAGCAGCGGGTTCATGAGCGTCCTTGGGGTGGTCATGCCGAAGCTCCGGTGCGGGCCTGATAAGTGGAGAGGTCCTTGTCGCCGCGTCCGCTGAGGCCCAGCAGCACGCTGGTGACGCCGTCCCGGGCCAGGGCTGGAAGAACGGCCAGGGCGTGGCTGCTCTCCAGGGCCGGGAGGATGCCCTCGGCCTCGCAGAGCAGGCGGGCGCCTTCCAGAGCTTCCTCATCGGAGGCCCGGCGGACTTCCACGTGGCCGTCCAGGATCAGCGCCGCCAGCTCGGGCCCCAGGGCTGGATAGTCCAGGCCGGCACTGATGCTGGCGGTCTCCGCCGTGTGGCCGTGGTCGTCCTGCAGGAGCAGGGTGCGGCAACCATGGAGGACGCCCATGCGCCCACCGTCCAGGCGGGCGGCATGCTCACCCAGACCAGCGCCGTGGCCGCCGGCCTCAACGGCGATGCGGCGCAGAGGATCTTGCAGAAAGGGCACCAGCAGACCCAGTCCGTTGCTGCCACCGCCCGCACAGGCCAGCACCACCTCCGGCAGGGTGCCGCACTGTTCAAGCGCCTGGGCCCGGGCCTCCTCGCCAATGACGGTCTGGAAGGTGCGCACCAGGGTCGGGAAGGGATGCGGTCCCAAGGCCGAGCCCAGGATGTAGTGGGCCTTGTTGCAGTTACCTGCCCAGGCACGGAGGGCCTCGTTCACCGCCTCCTTGAGGGTGCCCTGCCCCGCCTCCACCGGCTCGACTTTGGCACCGAAGAGGCGCATGCGCGCCACGTTCGGGGCCTGCCGAGCCATGTCCGTAACCCCCATGTAGACGGTGCAGGAGAGGCCCAGGCGAGCACAGGCGGCTGCCGTGGCCACACCGTGCTGGCCGGCCCCGGTCTCGGCGATGATCTCGGTCTTGCCCATGCGCCGGGCCAGCAGGGCCTGAGCCAGGGCGTTGTTGATCTTGTGGGCTCCGGTGTGGGTGAGGTCCTCGCGCTTGAGATAGAGGCTCCGCAGGCCCAGGACCGCCGCCAGGCGGGGGGCCGGCGTGAGGGGTGTGGGCCGGCCGACGAAGTGGCGCAGCTCCGCTTTCAGTTCGGCCTGGAAGGCTGGATCGCTGGCTGCGGCCACGAAGGCCGCCTCCAGATCCAGGAGGGGCTGCAGCAAGGTCTCCGGGGCGTAGCAGCCCCCGAGGCCCTGGCGCCCGAAGCGGGAGGGGAGGGTAAAGCCAGAGGTCATGACAGCTCCAGTCCGTGCACGCAGTGAATGAAGGCTGCGACTTTCGAAGGATCCTTGCGGCCGGGTGCGGCCTCCAGCCGGCTGGCGGCGTCGGCCCCCGCCAGGTGGGTGCGAGCCTCGAGCGGGAGGGCCGCCACCCGGGCCAGGAGGGTGTCCCCATCGAGGCCCCCCGCCAGCAGGAAGGCACCGGGCGGCGGGAAGCCCATGGCATGGGCCTGTCCCGAGCCGCCAGGCACGCCGGTGGCGGCGGGGCTGGGTTCCCAGAGGTAGAGGTCGGCGGCGAGGGGGATCTGGCCCGGCTCATCCGCCCAGGGCAGCAACACGAAGAGTCCCGCTGCCCGCAGCAGCTGCACACCCGCCTCGCGCACCGCCCGTGGAAGGTGGGGCTGCACCTTGCGGAAGCCGTGGCGGCGGGCCTCGGCGAGGATGGTCGCAGCATCGTCAGCCACCATCACCAGCACAGCCCGGTCCAGGAAGGGCGCCGCCACCGTCAGGTCCGCGCAGTGGCGGGGGCTGGGCGGATGGCAGACGAAGCCCAGCAGGTCCGCCCCCTGCCCTGCGGCCTGGGCCACGTCGTCGGGGTGCGTCAGCCCGCAGACCTTGGCCAGGAGGGTCACAAGGCCTCCGGGCGCAGACCCGCGAGGATGCGGGCCAGGAAGGCAGCGGGGTCGGCGCTGCGCATGAGGGCTTCACCGATGAGCACCGCGTCGAAGCCGGCGCGGAGGGCGGCCTGGGCGTCCTCGGGGGTGGCCAGGCCGGACTCGCGGATGAGCACAGCGTCGGGGAAGGCCTCCCGCAGGGGCGCCGCCGTGGGCAGGCCCAGGGTGAAGGTGGAGAGGTCCCGGGCGTTGATGCCCACCAGGCGCGCCCCGCTGGCCTGGGCGTAGCCGGCCTCAGTGAGGTCGTGGAGCTCCACCAGGGGCTCCAGACCCCGGGCGCGGGCCGC
>CAITBU010000180.1 GCA_903890595.1 uncultured Holophagaceae bacterium
CCCCCGGACCCCCGCGCAAGAGCCCGGCAAAGCTGGGCTCTTGCTTTGTTATCCGGGGGTTCCGTGCTTGCGCACACACCCCCGGACCCCCGCGCAAGAGCCCGGCAAAGCTGGGCTCTTGCTTTGTTATCCGGGGGTTCCACGCTTGCGTGGCTCCCCAGCAGAAGCCTGGTGCAGCCGGGCTTCTGCTTTTCTGTCCGCCTGACGGCGGCCACACCTCCCGCTACCATCAACCATGCCGTCTCGCCGCCTGCTGGTTCTGGTCCTCCTGGGTTTTGCCTCGGGTCTGCCGCTCTATCTGACGGGTGCCACCCTGAAGGCCTGGATGACGGACGAGGGCATGAGCCTCGCTACCATCGGCCTCTTCAGCTTTGTGTCGCTGCCCTACAGCCTGAAGGTCTTCTGGGCGCCCTTTCTAGACCGCTTCAGCCTGCCGGGCTTGGGGCGCCGCCGGGGCTGGATGCTGGCCATGCAGGTCGGCATGGCAGTGGCTCTGGCTGCCCTGGCCCTCACCCAGCCTCGCCTGGACCTTTTCCGGGTCGTGGTGCTGGCCCTGGCGGTGGCCTTTACCAGCGCCACCTATGACATTGCCGTGGATGCCTGGCGAGCCGAGGCCCTGGAACAGAAGCACCTGGGCTTGGGCAACAGCATCCACATCGCCGCCTACCGGGTGGCCATGCTGGTGAGCGGGGGCTTGGCCCTCGTCCTCGCCCAGGCCTGGGGCTGGCAGGCGACCTACCTGGCCATGGCTGGTCTGGCCCTGCTGGGGGCATTCGGGACCTGGCTGGCGGAGAACACCGACACCGTGGCCCAGGCCCCCCGTACCCTCCGCCAGGCCATCCTCGGGCCCCTGCAGGACCTCCTGCAGCGCCGGGGCATCGTCTACCTGCTGGCCTTTGCTGTCTGCTACAAGCTCGGCGACTGGCTGGCCGAGTCCATGACCATGCCCTTTCTGTTGCGGGGCATGGGCTTCACCAAACTGCAGGTCGGCACGGTGCAGAAGACCACGGCCATGGTGGCCATCATCTGCGGCGGCTTGCTCGGCGGCTGGATGCTCACTCGCATGAGCCTGCGCCGGGCCCTCTGGCTCTGCGGCTTCCTTCAGGCCGGCAGCATCCTGGGCTTCTGGGGCATCTCCCTGCTTGGGCCTCACCTGCCCCTCCTGGTGGCGGCGAACAGCCTGGAGAACCTCGCCTACGGCATGGGCAGCAGCGCCTTTGCGGCACTCCTCATGGGCAGCTGCAATCGCTCCTATACGGGGACTCAGTACGCCCTCTTTAGCGCTCTCATGGCACTGCCACGATCCTTGTTCTCAGGTTTTACAGGATTCATGGCCCAGTCCCTTGGCTGGACGCTCTACTTCCCGGTCTGCGCCGCCGCCGCCATCCCGGGCCTCCTGCTCCTGCTGCTCTGGGACCGCTGGGGCCTTCCAGAAGAGCCTGGGCTATGACATCTTTCTGTTTTCTGGGGGTCTCGTGATCCGTGCCTTGCTCTGCCTCACCGCCTTCACTCTGGCTGCCCAGGGGCCGCCGCCGCTGCCCCTGCCCGCCCCGGCCCCCAGCGGCAAGGCCAGCTCGAATCCCATGAAGGAAGTTGTTCGGGCGGACCTGGCCTCCACCGAGGTCGGCACCCCCGAGGCCCTCACCGAATCCCTCTATGCCTTCATCTCAGGCCCGAAGGACCAGAAGCGGAACGTCGAGAAGATCCGGGCCCTGTTCCACCTCCAGGCGCGGATCATGGTGGCTGCCCGTCACCCAGAGAAGGGCGCCTTCCTCCGCCCCATGGACCTGGAGGCCTTCCTTTCCTTCGCCCCCCCCCAGTGGGAGCAGACCGGCTTCTTCGAGCGCGGGACCGGCCTCACGGTCCAGAAGCAGGAGGGCCTGGCCCAGGTGTGGTCCACCTACGAGATCCGCCTGGCGGCAGACGGACCTGCCATGTACACCGGCATCAATGCCATCCAGTGCGCCTGGGATGGCAAGCGCTGGTGGATCACCCACCTCGCCTTTCAGAGCTCCCCCACCACCGCCCCCCAGGCCAAGCCACCGGAGCCGGCCAAGTAGGCTACTTCACCAGGGCGCGCCGAGACCGACGCCAGGCCACCATCCCGCCCTTGAGGACGTACATCCACTCGAACCCCCGGGTGGTGAGGAGCGCATAGGCCTCGTGGGCCAGGGCGTCCGTCTCATCCACCAGCAGGATGGCCCGCTTGGCCTGGGTGTCCGGACGCTGGAAGCGGGTCGCCAGGTCCCGGTAGGGGACGGGCAGGGCACCCCGAATGTGGCCGGCCCGGTAGTCAGCGTCTTCCCTGAGGTCCAACACCAGGAGGCCGGCTCCCAGCATCAGCTCTTCGGCCTGCATGGGATCGAGTAGGGGGCGTCCCTTCCCCCGCTGCCAGGAGGAAATACGGGGGGCGAGCGCCAGCAGGAGGCCGCCTACGCAGAGGGTGGCGACCAGCAGGCCCGGTGCCTGGGGATAGGCCGCCAGCCAGGCATCCAGGGTGGAGGAGGGGGCAATCCCTGCTAGGAGCATCGACACCTCCGGGGTGGGTTGGACAGGTCGTCCAGGTCAGATGGTAGGCAAACCCAGAGAGGCCGCCAGGGCCAGGAAGGCCTCCGGCAGGGGAGCGACGGCTTCGATGCGCTCCCCGGTGGTGGGGTGATCCACCGAGAGCTTCCAGGCGTGGAGGGCCGGGTGGGGCAGGATCATCCGCTCGCCCAGGGTGTCCTGCCAGCGGCCGGGGCCACCGTAGAGGGGGTCACCCATGATCGGGGCGCGCAGGTGGGCCAGGTGTACCCGGATCTGGTGGGTGCGGCCCGTGAGGAGCTCACACTCCACCAGGGCGGCGCTGGTGGTGCGGGCCAGGACGCGGATGCGGGTCTGGGCGGAGCGGCCACCGGCGGCCACCACCATGCGGAGGCGGTCGTGCTTGTGCCGGGCGATGGGCTCATTCACCAGCAGGCTGCCAATCTCGGGCAGGCGAGGCGAGTGGCGCACCAGGGCCAGGTAGCGCTTCTCCACGGTGCGGGCCAGGAACTGGGCCTGGATGGCCCGCTGATCCTCGAGGGTCTTGGCCAGGCAGAGGCAGCCAGTGGTGTAGCGGTCCAGGCGGTGGACCAGCCCCGGCCAGCCGGAAGAGAGCTCCTCGGCGTCCTCGGGGGTTTCCTCGGCGGTGTCCACCGCCACGGGGGCCCGCAGGCGGTGCAGGAGGGCGTTCACCACCGTGCCACCGGCATGGCCGGGCCCCGGATGCACGACCATGCCCGAGGGCTTGTCGATGATCCAGAGGTGGCTGTCTTCGAAGAGGGTGGGCAGGTCGATGGCCTCGGGCAGCAGGTGGCCGGCAGGGGCCGGAGCCTCCGGCAGCTCGGTCTCCACCACATCCCCCGGCCGGAGGCGGTAGCCCCCCTTGGTCTTCGTCTCACCGTTCACCCGCACCAGTCCGGCATCGAGGTGGGCTTCCCAGCGGGTGCGGGGGATGTCGGGATGACATTCCACCAGATAGCGGTCCAGGCGGGGGGCGCCAGCTTCGGCGCAGAGGCGAATCATCGGGAATCCTTTCGGCGGGCCCAGAACATCCAGAGTCCGGCACCTAGCAGCATGAAGGCGAGCCCGGTCAAGCGACCCGTACTTAGCCAAGCCCAGCCCAGCCAGCCTGTGCCCCTATCAATGTCCCCCCGCCAGGTCTCCGTGATCACCCGGCCCAGGCCCTCGGCCAGGAAGTACAGGGCGAAGATCTGGCCCTGGAAGGCCCGCTTGGGGCGGGCCAGCAGCAGCAGGGCCATGACCCCCAGGTTGGCAAGGACGTTGTAGAGCTGGACCGGGTGCAGGGCGAGGCCCAGGGGCGTGCCGCTGAAGATCCGGGCCAAGGGGTTGGTAAAGGTGGCGGCCCAGGGCAGGTGGCACTCAGTGCCATAGCAACACCCAGCGGCAAAGCAGCCCAGCCGGCCGATGGCCTGGCCCAGGGCCACGCCCGGAACCAGAGCATCGCCCATGGGGCGGAGGGACAGGCCCTGCCCCTTGCGGAACTTCCAGAAGAAGGTCGCCGTGGCGGCGATGATGCCCCCGTGGATGGCCCCACCAGCCCGCAGGGTGCCCAGGGTGAATACTTCGGAGGCCGGGACCCCGCTGATCAGGTCCACCAGGATCATGAGGACCTTGGACCCCACGATGGCCGAAATCAGCATGGCGATGGCCAGATCGGTGGTCGCAGCGTGGGGCAGGTTGTCCAGCTGGCCCTGGCGGCGGGCCAGGGCGGTGCCGGCGAAGAAGGCGATGGCCAGCAGCAGGCCGTAGGTCCCCAGAGGGAAGGAGCCGAGCTGGATAAGGACGGGGTGCATGAGAATCCGATGCTGGAGGTTGAGGCGGAAGGCTGGAGGGCGGAGACTGGAGGCTGACGTCCCAGAGGAGGAACCCATGCCCACCATGAAGGCCCTGGAATTGGCCGAAGGGCTGGGCGGCGTTCTGGAGCATTGTCCCCCGGATCGTCTTATTTCCGAAGTGCGACCCCTGGAGGAGGCTGGAGCAGGCTCCATTTCCTTCCTGACCAACCCCAAGTATGCGGCCAAAGCGAAGGAGAGCCTCGCCGGATTGATCCTGGTGGATCCCACTGCGGACCTAGGGGATCGTCCCGTGCTGCGGCTTTCCCACCCCTACCACGCCTTCGCCAGGTCCATCGGCCTGCTGCACCCCGAACCGGCGCCCGAGTGGAGTGACTCGCCCTTGCACCCGACAGCCGTGCTGGGAGCGGGCTGTCGCCTGGCTCCGGGGGTGACCATTGGCGCTCGCACGGTGCTGGGCCCTGGCTGTGTGCTGCATCCCGGGGTCCACGTGGGCGATGACTGTGTCCTGGGCTCAGGCTGCGAGCTGTTCTCCGGGGCGGTGGTCTACCGCCGTTCGGTCCTCGGCGACCGGGTGGCTGTGCACGCCAACTCGGTGGTGGGCAGCGATGGGTACGGCTACGTGCTGGTCGATGGTCACTACGCCAAGATCCCCCAGGTGGGCTGGGTGGAACTCGGGGACGATGTGGAGATCGGGGCCTGCGTGTGCATCGACCGCGGCGTGCTGGGTCCCACGCGCATCGGGGCGGGCACCAAGATCGACAACCAGGTCCAGGTGGGCCACAACGTCCAGGTGGGCCGGCACTGCCTGCTGGTGAGCCAGAGCGGGATCAGTGGCTCCACCCGCATCGGCGACCACGTGACCCTGGCCGGCAAGGTCGGTGTGGTGGGACACATCGAGATCGGCAACCGTTCCGTCGTGGGTGGCAACAGCGTGGTCACCAAGAGCCTCCCGGAAGGCAGCTTTGTCACGGGCTTCCCGGCTCGTCCCCACCGGGAGTGGGCCGAGTCCCAGGCCGCCCTGTACCGCCTGCCCGCCCTGCTCAAGCAGCTCCGCAAGAAGTAGTCGGGCTCAGCCCAGGGCCTGGAGGGGCGGTGCTCCGGCCAGGGCCCGGAGGTCGGGTGTGCCCGGGGGCAGGGGCAGGAGCTGGATATCCACGGGTCGACCCAGGCCGGCGAGCTCGGTCTCCAGAGCGCTGCGCAGGGGGGCGAGCTGCGTCGGGTCGTCCAGCCAGAGGCGCACCCGCAGGCCTGAGGCCCGCAGCTCGAAGCCCGCCCGGACCTCGCCCAGGGTCGTGAAGGGGACGCTCAGGAAGACCCGGTGGACCGGATCCTTGGCCGTGGCCTCCGAGGCCTGGTCTGATTCGATCCAGATCCGCATGGGAGCGGCGCTGGGAGCCCAGGGCAGGGGCAGCTCAAACCAGGCGGTACCCTCCTTGGCCTGGAGGCGATGGAAGGTCGCTTCCGCCGGGGAGGCCTCAGGGTTCGCCAGGGTCGTCATCGCTTCCTTCAGCCACTTGGACCAGGCCTCGGGCTGGTCGGCGGAGCCCGGCTGGGCCAGGGCCTGGAACAGCGCTGCCAGGGGAGCGAGGGCGCCGCCGACCTGCAGACGCGCCAGCAGGGCCGCCGCTTCGCCGGACAGCAGGGGTGCCAGCAGGGCGGGGGTGGGTGGCGGCGCAGCTTGCAGCACCTGGAGGTGGATCCCCGCCCCCTGGGGGAGGGGCAGGGCCTTCATGGTCAGGACGCTGCCCGGTGGGAAGGGAAGGCTGCCCGCCGCCTGCAGGGTGCGGCCATCTGGCAGGCGCAGGAG
>CAITBU010000181.1 GCA_903890595.1 uncultured Holophagaceae bacterium
GACCCGGCCTGCCGCCGCTTCCTCCGCCGTCTGGAGGAGGCGAGCCTACCCCTGGCGCGCTGGGCCGCTTTCCGCCTCGCAGACCACCAGGGCAAGGGCCTGGCCCCCGAGACCTGGGAAGGGGACTACCGGGCCATGCTGGCCCGCCTGGAGGCCCTGGCGGCCACAGCGCCGCCCCTGTCCGTCAAAGGCCTGGCCCTGGATGGTGCCGCCCTCATGAAGCTCGCAGGGAAAGGCGGTGGCCCCTGGCTGGGCGACCTCCAGCGCCAGCTCCTGGAAGCCGTCCTGGACGACCCCACCGCCAACACCCCCGAGCGGCTCGCGGCGCTGGTGTTGCAGCTGCTTGCTGGGGGTTCAGTGAGTGATGAAAGGTAACCGGAGGACTGCCGAGGAGCTGAGGAGCGCGGAGAAAAGCACTGCCTGAAATCAGTTCCCTCCGCTTTCCTCCGCTCCTCCGTCTTCCTCTGCGTATATAAGCAGTTTCTTTTTACACACCAAAGGAAACGCCCGGCGACTGCCGGGCGTTTCCTTTGAAAACTGCCTGGCTCAGGCGCCACCACCACCAATGGTGGCGTGACGGAAGGTGAGGCTGGCCTTGATGAAGTCCCGGTTCATGCGGGCGATATTCTCCATCTTGATGCCCTTGGGGCAGGCCGTCTCGCACTCGCCGTGGTTGGTGCAGGTGCCGAACGCTTCGGCGTCCATCTGGGCGATCATGTCGCGCACCCGGAGGTAGCGCTCGGGCTGGCCCTGGGGCAGGAGGCCCAGGTGGCTGATCTTCGCCGAGACGAAGAGCATGGCGCTGGCGTTGGGGCAGGCCGCCACGCAGGCTCCGCAGCCGATGCAGGAGGCAGCGTCCATGGAGAGGTCGGCGTTCTCCTTGGAGATGGGCAGGGAGTTCGCATCCTGGGGTGAGCCCGCAGGGGCGGTGATGAAGCCGCCCACGGCGATGATGCGATCAAAGGCACTGCGGTCCACCACGAGATCGCGGACCACGGGGAAGGCCTCGGCGCGCCAGGGCTCCAGGGTGATGCTGTCACCGTCCTTGAAGCTGCGCATGTGCAGCTGGCAGGTGGTGGTGCGCTCCTTGGGTCCGTGGGGGCGGCCGTTGATGACCATGCTGCACGTGCCGCAGATGCCTTCACGGCAGTCGTGATCGAACTCGACGGGCTCCTCACCCTTGGCGATGAGGCCTTCGTTCACGACGTCGAGCATCTCCAGGAAGGACATGTCGGGGCTGACGCCATCGGCCTTGTATTCGACGAACTTGCCGTCGCACTTGGCATTCTTCTGGCGCCAGACATGGAGGGTGAGGTTCATGGACTTATGGGACATTGGTCAGCTCCTCACTTATAGCTGCGGGTGGCGAGGTGGACGTACTCGAAGGTGAGGGACTCGATGTGGCGCACGGGAGTCTGCCCCTCGCCCTTGTATTCCCAGACGGCGGTGTGGCAGAAGTTCTCGTCGTCGCGCAGCGCCTCGCCGTCCTCCGTCTGGAACTCCTCGCGGAAGTGGCCGCCGCAGCTCTCGCGGCGCTGCAGGGCATCCAGGCACATCAGCTCGCCCAGCTCCAGGAAGTCCGCCACCCGGGCGGCCATCTCCAGGCTCTGGTTCAGGCTCTCGTTCTCGCCCACGACCCGGACATCCTTCCAGAACTCCTCGCGGAGCTTGGGGATCAGCTCGAGGGCCTTCTTGAGGCCGGCCTCGTTGCGGGCCATGCCGCAGTACTCCCACATGATCTTTCCCAGCTCACGGTGGAAGTGGGTGGGGCTCTTGCTGCCCTTGATGGACAGCAGCTTCTCCACGCGGGTCTTCACGGCGGTCTCGGTCTCCACCACCGCAGGATGGTCGGCGGCAGGGCGGACACCGGGCTTGAGGCCGGCCAGGTAGTTGCTGACGGTGGCAGGCAGGACGAAGTAGCCGTCCGCCAGGCCCTGCATGAGGGCGGAGGCCCCCAGGCGGTTGGCACCGTGATCGCTGAAGTTAGCCTCGCCGGCCACGAACAGGCCGGGGATGGTGCTCATCAGGTTGTAGTCCACCCACAGGCCGCCCATGGTGTAGTGCACGGCAGGGTAGATGCGCATGGGCGTCTCGTAGGGATTCTCATCCGTGATGCGCTCATACATCTCAAAGAGGTTGCCGTACTTCTCCTCGATCTTGTTCTTGCCCAGGCGCCGGATGGCGTCCGAGAAGTCGAGGTAGACACCGAGACCGGTCTCGCCCACGCCCCGGCCCTCGTCGCACACCTGCTTGGCGGCGCGGCTGGAGATGTCGCGGGGGGCGAGGTTCCCGAAGGAGGGGTACTTGCGCTCCAGGTAGTAGTCGCGGTCGTCTTCCTTGATCTCGGCGGGCACCCGCTTGCAGTCTTCCTTCTTCTTCGGCACCCAGACGCGGCCATCGTTGCGCAGCGACTCGGACATGAGCGTGAGCTTGCTCTGGTGGTCGCCGGTGACGGGGATGCAGGTAGGGTGGATCTGCGTGAAGCAGGGGTTGCCGAAAGCGGCACCCTTCTTGTACGCCCGCCAGACCGCCGTGCCGTTGCAGCCCATGGCGTTGGTGGAGAGGTAGAACACGTTGCCGTAGCCGCCGGTGGAGAGGATGACCGCATCGGCAATGTGGGACTCGATCGCACCGGTGACCATGTCCCGGGTGACGATGCCCTTGGCGATGCCGTCCACCATGATCAGCTCGAGCATCTCGTGGCGGTTGTACATCTTCACGGTGCCGAGACCCACCTGACGCTCCAGGGCCTGGTAGGCACCGATGAGGAGCTGCTGGCCGGTCTGGCCGCGGGCGTAGAAGGTGCGGCTCACCTGGGCGCCGCCGAAGGAGCGGTTGTCCAGCAGTCCGCCGTACTCCCGGGCGAAGGGCACACCGTTCGCCACGCTCTGGTCGATGATGTTGTTGCTGACCTCGGCCAGGCGGTAGACGTTGGCTTCCCGGGCGCGGAAGTCGCCGCCCTTGACCGTGTCATAGAAGAGGCGGAAGACGCTGTCGCCATCGTTGCGGTAGTTCTTGGCGGCGTTGATGCCGCCCTGGGCCGCGATGGAGTGGGCGCGCCGGGGCGAGTCCTGGTAGCAGAAGCAGTCGACGTTGTAGCCAAGCTCGGCCAGGCTGGCGGCGCCGGCACCACCGGCAAGACCGGAGCCGACCATGATGATCCGGTACTTCCGCTTGTTGGCCGGATTCACCAGCTTGGAATCGAACTGGTGCTTCTCCCACTTCTGCTGGATCGGGCCGTCTGGGATATGGGCATTGAGTTCCATGATGGGCTCCCTGGGATCAGTGAATGCAGCCGGTGAGGACGGCGATGGGATAGGAGATGTTCACGCCGACCACCAGGAGGGTGAGGCCCGTGGCGAAGTTCCTGCGGAGCCCGTCGTAGCGGGGGTGGGAGAGGCCCAGGGTCTGGGTGAAGCTCCACACGCCGTGCCACATGTGCAGGCCCAGGCAGAGCTGGGCGATGACGTAGAAGCCGGCCACAGCGGGCACCTTGAAGGCGCTCACGAAGTTGTCGTAGGCAAAGTACTCGTGGCCCTGGGGCGCCTTGAAGGCGGGGTGCAGCTGGCCTGTGGTCAGGTGCAGCAGATGGTAGACGATGAAGACCACCAGGATGAACCCGCTCCAGCGCATGGTCCGGGAGGACCAGGTGGAGGCCACGCTCTGGGTCTCGCGGTAGCCCACGGGGCGGGCGGCCTGGTTGTCCAGGGTGAGGCTGATGGCGGCCCAGGCGTGCAGGCCGGAAGCGGCCAGCAGCACGCCCCGGAAGATCCAGATGCCGGCGCCGTGGAGCATGCTGTGCAGGAACTCGGCATACCCGTTGAGCGACTTGGCGCCCATGTAGGCCTGGGTGTTCCCGATCATGTGGACCGTAACGAACCCGAAGAGGACGACCCCCGTGGCCGCCATGATGACCTTGCGGCCGACCGATGAGGCCAGGAAACCGTGACCGCGAACTTCCGCGCCCGCGATGCTCTGTTCAGCGACAGACATGGGTGGACTCCTTCATAAAGGCGAGTGGGTGGAACAGGGGTCCCGGGGCATGCCCGGGGCCGGTCTCGAAGAGCGGTGGCATATGAGACCTGATTATCGTCCTATGCCCCCAGATTCCAAGGGCCTGCGTTCGGACGCAGGTCACACTCCATCCCGGCTTGCAGTCGGGTGGCAAGCCCTGACCTTCCATCTGCGACCTTGCTGGAAAGGCTGTCCTGGGGTATGGTGAGTGTTGACCTTGACATGATCTTTGGTGGTTTGCCTCCAGATAGGGGGCGTTACGCCTAGGCGTAGAACACCTCGATCCAGGGGTCCCAATCGGCTCATTCCCGCACCACTGATTCCCCCCAACCCCAATTGCTTTCCTGGAGGAAACCCATGGCGACGATGAAGCGTCTCCTTGACTCGCTGGCACAGACCAGACTTTTCAAGGGGGCGATGACTGCGTTCATTGCCCTAGCGATGGCCAGCCCGGCTTTTGCCGGTGAGGCCGACCTGAAGATCCCTGCCCTGCAGGGCAGCTTCCTGGGCATGACGGGCCACAACCTGCTGCTGATCGGGCTGGTCATCTGCCTGCTCGGCGTCGGCTTCGGCCTCGTGCAGTACGCCCAGATCCGGGACCTCCCGGTGCACAAGTCCATGCTCGAGATCTCAGAGCTGATCTACGAGACCTGCAAGACCTACCTGATCACCCAGATCAAGTTCATCTCGCTCCTCTGGGCCTTCATCGCGGTCATCATGATCGCCTACTTCAAGTACCTCTCCCACACGCCCATGGGCTGGGGGCAGGTGGTTGTGGTGCTCATCTTCTCGATCATCGGCATCCTGGGCTCCGTGGCAGTGGCCTGGTTCGGCATCCGCATCAACACCTTCGCCAACTCCCGCACGGCCTTTGCCAGCCTGGGCGGCAAGCCCTACCCCACCATGGAGATCCCCCTCAAGGCGGGCATGTCCATCGGCATGCTGCTGATCTCCGTTGAGCTCTTCCTGATGCTCGCCATCCTGCTCTTCATCCCCGGTGATGCTGCCGGCCCCTGCTTCATCGGCTTCGCCATCGGCGAGTCCCTGGGTGCCGCCGCCCTCCGCATCGCGGGTGGCATCTTCACCAAGATTGCCGACATCGGCTCCGACCTCATGAAGATCGTCTTCAAGATCAAGGAAGACGATGCTCGCAACCCCGGTGTCATCGCTGACTGCGTCGGCGACAACGCAGGTGATTCCGTCGGCCCCACGGCAGACGGCTTCGAGACCTACGGCGTGACGGGCGTTGCCCTGATCACCTTCATCCTGCTGGCCGTCAATCCCCTGACCGCCGGACCCAAGTACCAGGACATCCAGGTCGCCCTGCTGGTCTGGATCTTCGTCATGCGCGTGGGCATGGTCGTGACCTCTGCGGCCTCCTACTGGATCAACGGCCTCTGGTCGAAGGCGAAGTTCGGTGACCTCCTCAAGTTCGACTTCGAGACCCCCCTGACCACCCTGGTCTGGCTGACCTCGATCCTCTCCATCGGAATCACCTACGTCCTGTCCTACCTGCTCATCGGGAACCTTCCCGCGGGCCTCTGGTGGAAGCTCTCGTCCATCATCACCTGCGGCACCCTCGCCGGCGCCCTGATCCCCGAGCTGGTCAAGGCCTTCACCTCCACCAACTCCGGCCATGTGCGGGAAGTGGTCACGGCCTCCAAGGAGGGCGGCGCCTCCCTCAACATCATCTCCGGCCTGGTGGCGGGCTACTTCTCCGCCTACTGGATGGGTCTCACCATCGTGGCCCTCATGGGTGCCGCCTACTACGTCTCCACCTTCGGCCTCGGCAGCTTCATGGCCGCCCCGGCGATCTTCTCCTTCGGCCTCGTGGCCTTCGGCTTCCTGGGCATGGGTCCCGTCACCATCGCGGTGGACTCCTACGGCCCCGTGACCGACAACGCCCAGTCCGTCTATGAGCTCTCCACCATCGAAGCCATCCCTGGCATCGAGGCGGAGATCAAGAAGGACTTCGGCTTCACCCCCGACTTCGAGAACGGCAAGATGTACCTCGAAGAGAACGACGGCGCCGGCAACACCTTCAAGGCCACTGCCAAGCCCGTGCTCATCGGCACTGCGGTCGTGGGCGCCACCACCCTGATCTTCTCCATCATCCAGCTGCTCAACAGCAAGTTCGGTGAAGTGGTCGCCCTGATCCCTGGCCAGATGCCGGTCCAGCAGGGCCTCTCCATCATCAACCCCCTGTTCCTGCTCGGCCTCATCACCGGCGGCGCCATCATCTTCTGGTTCTCCGGTGCGGCCTGCCAGGCTGTGGCCACGGGCGCCTACCGCGCGGTGGAGTTCATCAAGCAGAACATCAACCTCGACTCGGGTGCCACCAAGGCCTCCGTGGAAGACTCCAAGAAGGTCGTGGAGATCTGCACCCAGTACGCCCAGAAGGGCATGCTCAACATCTTCCTGGCCGTCTTCTTCTCGACGCTGGCCTTTGCCTGCGCCAACCACTACTTCTTCATCGGCTACCTGATCTCCATCGCCGTCTTCGGCCTCTACCAGGCCATCTTCATGGCCAACGCTGGTGGCGCCTGGGACAACGCGAAGAAGCTCGTGGAGACGGAACTGAAGGCCAAGGGCACGGAGCTCCATGACGCCTGCGTCGTGGGCGATACCGTGGGCGACCCCTTCAAGGACACCTCCTCGGTGGCCCTGAACCCCGTCATCAAGTTCACCACCCTCTTCGGCCTCCTGGCTGTTGAGCTGGCCATCGAGCTGAATCCGGTCACGGCCCATGTCGCTGCCCTGATCTTCTTCGTCATCTCCATGGTCTTCGTGTGGCGCTCCTTCTACGGCATGCGCATCCCCACCGCGGCCATCGACTAGATCGCGTCGCCGGAACAACTGGTTAAGCACTAAGAGGGGCCCTTCGGGGCCCTTCTTCATGTGCTACCTTGGGTGCCCGAGGTCCTCATGTTGCATCGTTTCTTTCCCGTCACCGCCGCCCTCCTTGTCTGCGTGAGTCTCATGGCCGCTGATTCCAAACCCCTGCCTCCTGTTGCCCCCCAGAAGCCCCACGTGAGCCTCTGGCACGGGGAGTCCGTGAGCGATCCCTGGTTCTGGCTCC